>CAZCKE010000011.1:0-22456 GCA_964499005.1 uncultured Tepidisphaeraceae bacterium | reverse complement strand
CGGCAGTGGTGGAAGTTGCTCGAGACGACCGAAGACGCCGAGAAGGCCAAAGCATTCCCCGACGGCTTTGGCAAGCGGATTATTAACCCCTACAGCAGACGATCGGCGTTTTGATCGGCCCATTAAGTACTCATGCAGCGTATTATTCTTTCTGCGATACGTCAGCTTTACGATGTTTGGCCCGATCCCACTCTTTCCGCTCAGCCAGATTCATCGGTCGGGCGTTATCGAACACGAAGGGCCAATTAAATTCCTTCGTGGCGTCGGCAAGTTCGACGGTATCCATTTCCTGATATCTTTTAGGGGGTTTATGGCTCATCTTTTCTAAATTCAAGCTTACACATTGTATCCGGTAGAGTCAGCCAATTGGCAATCGGCCGACTTTTCTCCATGCCCTCTTCCCCTACACTACTCCCAATGGCGCCCGACCAGATCCTCCTCGCCCTGATCCCCCTCGCCTACCTAATCGGCTCCATCCCCTTCGGCCTGATCGTCGGCAAAGCCAAAGGCGTCGACCCTCGCAAAGCCGGCAGCGGCAACATCGGCGCGACCAACATCGGCCGCCTCCTGGGCGGAAAATTCTTCGCCCTCGTCTTCACGCTCGACCTGCTCAAAGGCGCTCTCCCCGTTCTCGCCGCCGGCGCGATCCTTGGCTTTCATGCGGATGATCGCCGCACTTGCCTCCTCTGGATTCTCGTCGGCTACGCCGCCATCCTTGGCCACCTCTTCAGCCTCTTCCTCAAATTCAAAGGCGGCAAAGGCGTCGCCACCAGCGCCGGAGTCCTCCTGGGCTTCTTCCCCTATTTTACCTTCGCCGGCCTCGCGGCGATTGTAATCTGGATCGCCGTCTTCTATTTCACGCGCTACGTCTCCGTCGCCTCCATGCTCGGCGCGATCGCGTTTCCAGTCGTTTACGCATCGTTGGGCGTTGCGCGCGGCTGGCCGATTTTCTCCTCTCAACTTCCCCTGCTGGTTTTCGCGATCCTGATTCCCGCGATGATCATCTATAAACACCGCGGCAACATCTCCCGGCTGATCGCCGGCACAGAAAACCGCTTTGTGAAAAAACCCAAGCCGCAGTAAGTTGGAAGGTTCCATGCGCGTCAAGATCAACGGCGAAGCGAGAGAATTTCCCGATGGCATCGACATTCACGCCATTCTTGCCTCGCACCAATTGACCCCCGACAAGGTCGCCATCGAACTCAATCGCCGGCTCGTGCGGGCGGACAAATACAACATCCCCCTCAAAGAGGGCGATGAAATTGAAATCGTGACGTTCGTCGGAGGCGGATAAACCACCAAAGCGCCAACAACGCCAGGAAAGATATAAAGTTGGGTTTACCCGCATTTTTGCCTAGAATTACTCGGCGTCTTGGCAGTCAAAAATTTTATGCAAACCCTTCGCATCGGAAAATTCGAAATCCACAACCGCCTGTTCGTCGGCACCGGCAAATACGCCACCTACGAGCTGATGCAGCAAGCCTTGGCCGCCAGCGCATGCGAGGTGGTCACAGTGGCCGTCCGTCGCGAGCGGTTGGTCGATAAGCAGGGGCGCAGCCTGCTCGATTTCCTCGATCTTTCCAAATACATCATCCTGCCCAATACGGCCGGTTGCTTCAGCGCCGAGGATGCCGTCCGCGTGTCGATGCTCGGCCGCGATCTACTGGAGAAACAGAAAAATCCGGGGGCCAATTGGGTCAAGCTCGAAGTGCTCGGCGATAAGAAAACACTCCTCCCCGATCCCGTCGGCACACTCGAAGCCACCAAAGAATTGGTCAAGGAAGGTTTCACCGTCCTGTGCTACACGAGCGACGATCCGATCTCCGCGCGGCGTCTCAAGGAAGCCGGCGCGGCCAGCGTCATGCCGGCCGGAAGCCCCATCGGCTCGGGCCAGGGCGTTCTGAATCCCCTGAACATTTCGCTCTGTCTTGAAACGCTCAAAGAGGGAGATCGCGATTATCCCGTGATCGTCGACGCCGGGGTCGGCACCGCCAGCGATGTGACGATCGCGATGGAACTCGGCGCCGATGGCGTGCTGCTCAACACGGGCATCGCGCATGCGAAAGACCCCGTGAAGATGGCGATTGCCATGCGGCTAGCGCTGGAGGCGGGCCGGCTCGCCTACGAGGCCGGGCGAATTCCCAAAAAGCGCTATGCCACCGCATCAAGTCCCTTTGAAGGCGTCATCAGCTACATTCCCGGCGAGTAGAGCGTTTCCCGTTCTGTAATAGTGTCTGCGTTGCGGCCAAAGGGGCTGGGCGCTAGGAAGAGCGACGAAGCGTATCCATCAACACGATACGTTGAGGAGCGATGACAACGCGAACGGCCCTTTTGGCCGCAACCTTTCGGGTCGCCGTCATTTGCGGCCCATGCGTCGTTGCTCCTGCTCAACGTATCCATTTAGAATACGCCTCGTCGTCGCGCCTAGCCTGTGCCGCAAATGGCGGCGACGCAGACACTATTACAGAACGGGAAACGCTCTGGCATGAATGAATTGTGGCAGGACCTTTGCCGCCGCGCTGGCATCGAACTCGACGATTCCCGCGACCAGCAATTGCGCCGCTATCTCGATCTTCTGCTCACCGCCAATCAGCGAACGAACCTGACCCGCATCACCGACCGCGCCGCCGCGGAGGTGTTGCACGTCGGGGATGCCCTGACCCTCTTGCCTCATCTGCCCAAAGCCCCGCACCGCCTGGCCGACGTCGGCAGCGGCGGGGGAGTGCCGGGGATCGTGCTGGCGATCGTTCGGCCCGAATCCCATGTGACCCTGATCGAATCAACGCACAAAAAAGCGGATTTTCTCCGTGGCGCGGCTGCGGAACTGGGGCTGAAGAATTTGGATGTCCAGGCGGTTCGAGCCGAGGATGCCGGCCGAGGGGCGATGCGGGAATCGTTTGATGTCGCCGCCGCGAGAGCAGTCGCCACGCTGGATTGGCTGGCCGAATGGCTGCTGCCCCTGGTAGCCAAAGGGGGCGTGGTTCTAGCGATGAAAGGGCCTCGCGTGCGGCAGGAATTGCCTTCCGCCAAACCTGTTTTTCGAGCCCTGGGGGGCGGCGAAGCGGAGGTTTTGCCTGCGGAATTACCGGGGAACGAGAATCACGTGGTCGTCCGCGTGCCCAAGGTTGCCGCGACCGATCCGCGCTATCCGAGAAATGCGACGATTGCCAGGGGTCGCGCGCTGAATCTTTAGGAAGTGTGAGCATATAATCGGCGTCAATGGCCGGGGAGGCGAGGAGCTGAACCCGCGACCGGGATGGTCGCCAGCGGCTTTACCAGGAAGGTGCATCCATGCTCGTTTTAACTCGCCAGCGGGAAGAAACCATTATCATCGGTGACGACATCCTGGTGACGGTCGTCGACATTCGGGGAGACAAGGTTCGTCTGGGGATCACGGCTCCGCCGCGGGTTTCCGTCCATCGCCGCGAGGTATACGACAAGATCCGCGACGAGAACAAGAAAGCCGCGCAGATTCAGCCCAGCGATATCGCCGGCCTTCCCGCCAAGCCGCCGGAAGCTTCCGCGGAATTTCCGCGCCTGGCGGCCGAGCGCGCCAGCGATCCGTTTCTCGATGCGGCCATCGAGGAAGCGATGACAGGATTAAAGGAAGGCGGTCTTCCCATCGGATCGGTGCTGGTGCGCGGCGGCAAGATCATCGGCCGCGGCCACAACCGGCGCGTCCAGCGCGGCGATCCCATGGCACACGCCGAAATCGATTGCCTCACTAACGCCGGCCGCCAATCCACCTACTCCGACACCGTCCTCTATTCCACCCTGATGCCCTGCTATCTTTGTGGCGGCGCGTCCGTGCAATTTAGAATTCCCAAAGTCGTCGTCGGTGAAAGCGTCAACTTCGGCGGCTCCCCCCGCTTCATGCGCGAGCATGGAATCGAAGTCGTCGATCTGGCCGACAAGCAGTGCATCAACATGATGGGCAAATTCATCCGCGAGCATTCAACGCTTTGGAATGAAGACATCGGCAAGTAATTCTGGGTTCTTAATTTTCTGTTTTGTGATTGTTGGAGATCAGAGCAAACGAACGCGAAACGAGCAGAGATGTTTCGCACTGTTGCTGGCAAGCCTAAGGCCGCGAAGACGGAAGAACCGAATCATCCATTGGTTTTGTCGTAGTTTTCACGGCCTCGGCGGACGCAATCGCGCGTTGAGCCGCTTCGGGCGTCATCCACTCGACGTGACCATCTCCGAAGAGCACGTTCATTCCCTTCCCATGATGATTCGATTCTTTCTCGTATGCCAATACGATGTGATCGACGTTGTCCGCGGGATGATCCGAATCCGAATCGAGGTGCAAACCGGTTCCCAGGTAGGTGTAATCAGCGTTCGCGTTTACCCATGTAACAAGTTGGTCGGGCTGCAGATTCGAGGGGGCCTGAGTATCCGAATCGGGGCAAATGAAGACTTGCACCGCGATATCCTCGTCATGGGCCAATGTTCCCAGATCTGGCGGTAAATCACCCTTATGTTCATTTCGATAAAGCAGAATGGTTTGGCCGATCCCAAGAAGGTTATGAGCGCATTTGGACCGATTCAAAGGCTCGAGTACAAACCGTTGGAGAGCGATGTAAGTCGAAAAAATAGAGACCAGAACTACAAAGCTGATCGTGAGGCGTAAAACAAGCGAGCGCTTCTTCATCATCCACCTCTCGATATAGGACTGAGCCCTCCTTTACTTATTTCAGAGAAAGCTTGGCCAGAAAGGCATCCGGTGCAATGGCGGGAACGGAAAGTCCGGCGAAATGAGCCTCGTCGCGGGTCACAATGCACAGGGCGCCGACGCGCATCGCGCAGGCGTGTTGAACCGCATCCTCAAAATCAATGGCGCGAGCATCGATGGCTTGGTCGATAGTGTCCCGATCAACCGCCGCCACCTGAAAGACCGCCCGCATTCCCCTCAAGGCACGATCGGCATCCGCGCGCGACGCCAGTCGGCGCACAATGTAATAAACGTTCAGAAAACTAACTGATGAAACCACGGCTTGAAATTGGCCGCGCTCGGCGAGAGACCAGAGGCGTTGTGCATGATCCAGGAATGGCTTTCGCGCCAGCAAAACATCCAAAAGGATATTCGTGTCGAAAAAAACGATGTTACGCATGATGTTTACATACTGTTCAGGACGAATATCTCTGAAGCAGCGAGTCTTCCAGAAGCTGCCGGTCCGTTTTTCCGCGAGATTTCGTCCTGCTGCGCCGCGGCTTTGTGATGCCCGTAAGGCGACGGGTAATAGGCCCCATATCGGCCATTGGCCCCGAGCCTCGAGCGGCCATGGTACGAATCAATTGGCTGAACATCGCCGAAACGCTGGTACCGCGGTCTTCGGCGAGCCGTTTTGCCATATCGATTACTTCGGGCTCGGCCGTAAGGGTTAGCTTTTTCATGGGATCTCTTAATACGTATTACACCATTTATATTGTACGTATCAATCCTTTGCGGAACAAGGCATTGGGGAAGAATCGCCCGCGACTAGAGCTGCGGCGGCGCGTCTTTGAAATTCGGCAACATCGCCGGTGAAACGTCGATGCCCGTGCTTTGCTGGATGATCTTGACCAGATCGGCGGGCGTGGCGGGGGGCGTCGCGCGGAGGGCGGGGAGCGCTTTGGCCAGGACGCCATCGCCTCCTTTGGCAATCCAGGCGGCGATGACTCCGGCGCCTTTGTGGATCACCGCATCGTTGTAAACCGGGAGGTATTCGGGGCGCATCGTCGCCGGATCGATCGGCTGCAGAAGGTTCAGCGGCTGCGGATGCAGCGGATTGCTCGGATTGCCGGCCAGCAGGATATCCATCTGCGCGCCGCGGGAATTCCCGGTCAGCTCCGATTCATATTTGATCGCATAAACGATATCCACCGCGTGCCCAAACCATTGCAGGCCCGGCGGGAGCTTCAAGGGATTGGTCGCCCGCGTGTGGACCAGGTCTTCAAATTCATTTCTCGTGCCCAGTTGTGAAAGCGTGGAAAGGGTATGGAGAAATCCACCGTTGAAATCGTTGATGGTGTAACGCAGAACCCGGCCCCTATCCTCCGGCGCATCGTCATGAATTTCCGCCCACATGATCAGATTGTCGGTCTGCTGATCGATCGAGAGGTTGACGCTGTTGTTGTAGCTAAGGCTGTTGTCAAAGCGAAGATAATGATATCGCGGGTCGCTCCAACCGTTCTTCAGCAGATCGACCACACGTGGGCGGGAGGCCGCCAGGTAATACACGGTCGGATGCAGGTCCGTCAGCCGTTTGAGGATGGGGAGCAGCTTCAGATCGAATAACTCATTGATGGGCTTGGGGTCGCTCAACGCCAGCTCCTGCATGATCTCTTTGGTGATCGAGTCACGGCGTTGCTGGACGGTGGCTGTCAAATCAGAAGGAAGCGTGGTGGGGCGGGTAGCGGGCTCCAGTTTTGCCAGGGCATCGCGCACCCAGTCATCGTCGGACGGTTGGCAAAAGATCGCCTGCCCCGAGACCATAATCGAATGAAAGCCGGGGGGAATGACGGCCTTATGAATGGCAATGAGCTGAGTTGCCGCCGGCCCGGTGGTTGCCGGCGACGTCGTGCTGGAATCCGCCCAAACCAAGCCGCTCCCGGCAAGCAGGCAGGCAAAAACCAAGGCGGCTTGGATTCGCATGAGCGGGCGACGATAGAGCACGATGTGCGGCAATGCAATCGGTCAGTTCAGGGCCGAATCCCGCCTGCACCATTTGCACGAGCACCCCTGTCCGTCGCGGCGGGCAGGGTGATGGCGGACATCAACCGGGCAATGCTCGGCGGGGCTCTTGGCCTTATCCCGGCAGGGGCATCCGCATCCATCGATGGCCGGATCGCGTTCGACCTGCTGTAAATAGGGTTTGCCGCAATAGGAAACCCCACAACTGACGATCCGCAGCGGGCAGGATTCGCAAACCTCGGCTCGGGACTGCCAATCCGGATAGACGCGGGCTGCTCCCAGCCGTCGAAGCCGGGCAGTGGCGAATCTGCCGGTGGCAGCCAGCAATTGCCGAAATAGCGATGACGCCGGCGCGCTGGTGTACATGGAACAGTTTATCGGCCTTAATGGGCTGGAAACTGCGGTGGAATATCGAGTTATTGACGCGGGGGTTGACGAGTAGAGATGGAACGATAGCTTATGGCTTTTAACAACTGGTACAACCGTGTCTAGTCAGTTAGCCGCCCGCTCCACAATCGAGCAGGACAAGGGGATTATCACCGCAAAAGGTGGCCAAGCGCCGGCCCCCGGGTCAGTGGAAGGTCTGGGCACCGATCCCGACCCCACTCACGTCTCCAGCAAGCAATTGTTCCGCTGGATGTTCCGGTTCATGCGGCCGGTCTACCTCCTGACCATCGCCGCCAGCCTCTGGGTAGCGGGGGCGGCCATAACGGAAGTTTACACCATCCGCGAGAGTGGCGAAGCGGTCAGCGCCATCCAAACGATCGTGGGGGCCGGCCGTCCCGAGGCGATCTCGTTTTCTCATTGGCTCTGGTCGTCTGATCCGGCGACCGTCCGCCTCCGCCATGCTGTCTGGATCCTGGCCATTCTGGTGCTGGTCATGCTCTTTGTTCGCTACCACAAGGAAGTGGCGAACATGCGGATGAGCATGACCATGGTCTTCTACATCCGCCAGGCCGTCTACGACAAGGTGCAGCGAGTGGGGTTTGGGTTTCACGATGCCATCAGCTCGGGCCAGCTCATCAACCGCTCACTCTCGGATTTGCAGAACGTGCGGGCGTTTATCCAGACGGCGGTCCTGGTCACGCTGGATATCGTCCTGATCGTCGCATTCAACATCGTGTTGATTGGAACGCGAAGCTGGTGGGTGGCCGGCCTGGCGCTGATTCCGCTGCCGATCTGGACGTACTACATCCTGCAGTTCAGCCGCAAGGTTCAGCCCGTCGCCAAAAGCGTGATGGAGGCCGAGGATCGCAACGTCTCAATCATCACGGAGGCGATCGCCGGCGTGCACGTCATCAAGGCCTTCGCCACCGAAAAAGAGGAGATCGGGAAATACCGGGCCAATTGCGACACATTCAAGACGCGAGTGCTCAAGCGAATCCGCATGTTCGCCAATTTCCAGCCCGTGATCCGCACGATCGCCACGGCATCGCACCTGTCGCTGTTTCTGGCGGCGGGAATCATGATGATCTACGGAAAAATGAAGGCGGGCGACCTGGTAATCCTCGGCGGCGCGATGGGCTCGATCCTGAATCGGTTGCAGCAGGTCGGGACAATCAACGAACAGTACCAAAACGCGATGGTCTCGGCCCGGCGCCTCTACGAAGTGTTGATGGCCACGCCGACGGTGACCGAAAAGCCGGATGCCCGCGGGTTGCCGCCCGGCAGTGGAGAGATCGTCTTCGACAACGTGGGCTTTGGCTACGATGCGGCAAAGCCCGTCATCCGGGACGTGAGCTTCCGGATCAAAGGGGGCAGCATCATCGCCATCGTCGGGCCGACCGGATCGGGCAAGACCACGCTGGTCAATTTGATCGCGCGGTTTTACGCCCCCCAAAAAGGGCGCATTCTCATCGACGGCGTCGATTTGTGCGACCTGAGCCTCTCAAGCCTGCGGACACAGGTCTCGATCGTCTTCCAGGAAACGTACCTTTTCAGCGAGACGGTTTCGGGCAATATCGCGTACGGCCGTCCCGGGATCAGCCCCGGCGAAATCGAAGCCGCCGCGCGGCTCGCCCAGGCCCACGATTTCGTCGAAAACCTTCCCAAGGGATACGAAACAATGCTCGGCGAGCGCGGCGCCTCCCTCTCCGGCGGCCAGCGCCAGCGCCTGGCGATCGCGCGGGCGCTCGGCAGCAACCCGCGGGTGCTGATCCCAGATGATGCGACGGCGTCGGTAGGCCCGGGGACGGAGGACCTTATCCGCCGCGGGATGCGCTTCGTCATGGCGGGGCGCACGACGTTTGTCATCGCGCACCGCATCAGCACGGTCAAGCAGGCGGATATGGTGCTGGTGATGGAAGAAGGCCGCATCACCCAGATGGGCACGCACAAAGAATTGATGACGCAGGATGGGCACTATCGCGAGATCGCCGCGGCCCAATTGCACGCCGATGACGAGATCGCGGCGGACACGTCCAGGCACCCGGATGATCCGTCGCACATGAAGCGCGTGCAGGCCAAGGGTGAGGTCGCGGTGGCCGTTGCATCGGCGCGCCAGGGGTCGTCGTCGGAATTGGATCAGCCGGGACAACCGTAACGATAAACACCCATGAGCCCGATGCCCTTTTCAAATCGATTCTCCAAGCGACGCCAGGCAGGCAGCGCCGCGGCGGCTGTCGCCGCGCCGCTGGGCGGGCCCATCGAGTCGGAAGACGAGGACCGATATAAGCCGATCCAGTGGCCGCTAGTCAAACGGCTGCTCAAATCCCTGGCCCCCTTCAAAAAACTGTACGTCCTGGCGATTGGCCTGGGGCTCGTCCAGGTCTTGCTGGACATGACCGGCCCGCAATTCGTCAAGCACATCATTAATTTCGGCACCGATTTCATCGCCAATGTCTACCCGCAAACCACCCGGCAGCAGGCGGCAATGCACGTCACGGCGCTGGTGGGGTTCTGGACGCTGGTGTTCTGTGCATCGGTGATTCTTCAGCGATTCTGCATCATCCTGATGACCCGCGCGGGGGAGAGCGTGCAGTTCGAGTTCCGTAAGCAATTGTTCGCGCAATTGCAGCGGCTTTCGATGAGCTTTTACGACCGGACCAAGCTGGGGCGCATCATCAGCCGTTGTACCAGCGACGTGAACAGCCTGCGCGAAGTGAACGTCTGGGGCATTTGGCAGTTCATCGCCAACGGCATGATCATGATCGTGGCCGGCCTGTTTATGGTGCGCGAGAATCTGCGTCTGTTCCTGGCGATTATCTGGCTGGGGCCGGTGCTCTACGCCCTGACGCGCATGTACCATCGCCGCGCGGCCAGCATGTATCAGATCGTCCGCGAAGGCTTCACCCGTGTCAGCACGAACCTGGCCGAAAACATCACCGGCATGCGGGTCGTGACCGCCTTTAACCGCCAGGATCCCAACCTGGACGCCTTCAACCGCCTTCAGAATCTCAACACGCAAAACAATTTGGCAGCCGCGCGGGTCAACGGCTTTTACCAGCCGCTGCTCGAGGTCGTCCGATTCTGCGGCCGCGTGACGGTCCTTCTCTACGGCGGCTACATGGCGGCGACATCGCGGCAAAGCGTGGGCTCCGTCGTCGCGATGCTTTTCTATTGGGATTGGTTCATGGGGCCCGTCATCGCGCTGGGCGCGTTCTACAACCAGATGATGATGGCGATGGCCGGCGCGGAACGCGTCTTTGGCCTGCTCGACATGAATCCGGACGTGATGGACCTGCCCCAAGCCCAACCGCTGCCGCGACTTCAGGGAAATGTCCGGTTCGAGCACGTGACGTTTGGCTACAACCCCGAGCGGCCTATCCTGCACGATGTCGATTTCGAGGCGCAATCGGGCCAGATGGTGGCACTGGTCGGCGCCACCGGCGGCGGCAAGAGCAGCATCATTTCGCTGATCGCCAGGTTCTATCAGCCCCAGAAGGGGCGCGTCCTCGTCGATGGAATTGATATTTGCGGCGTCACCGGCGACTCGCTGCACAAGCAGATGGGGCTCGTGCTTCAGGTGAATTACCTGTTCACCGGCACCGTCATGGAGAACATCCGCTACGCCAGTCCCCAGGCGACCGACCAGCACGTGATCAGTGCCGCCAAGGCGATCGGCTCTTACAACGCGATCATGACGCTGGCCAAAGGATTTGACAGCGACGTCGGGGAGCGCGGGGCGAGCATGTCCCTGGGGCAGCGCCAGCTCATCTGTTTTACGCGAGCATTCCTGGCCGACCCGCGCATCTTCATGCTCGACGAAGCCACCAGCGCCGTCGACACCGCCACCGAGCTTCAGGTGCAGGAATCACTGGAAAAGCTGCTCGCCGGCCGCACCACATTCGTCGTGGCCCATCGCCTTAGCACGATCCTGCGCGCCGACATGATCCTCGTCATCGACGGCGGCCGGATCATCGAGCGCGGCACGCACCGCACACTCCTCGAAGCCGACGGCAAATACGCCTACCTCTATAAACAATTTGCGATGCACGCCGAAGTGTGAATTAAACGGCTCAGGTCCGGTTATTCGATACGGCCCTCCGTGCAGGCACATTTTCCCCATCTTGGCAAGTTTGATTGGGGAGTCGGGGCAAAATAGGTGAGATTCTGCTGGTTTCGATGACTCATAAATGCGATCCGATAACCATGGGTGTTCCTATGTCAAATAACTCTCAAGCGCGGGTCCGGAAATCTCGTCGTCATGGCACGGCAATCATTTGGACCGTGATGATGGTCATTGTGATGTTCGGTTTCTGCTCGCTGGCCGTCGATCTGGGGCGAGTCATTACGACCAAAACGGAGCTGCGGCGATGCACAGACGCCGCGGCGCGCGCGGGCGTGGCCGTGCTCTCGAGCACGGTGACCAACTCGACGGTACAAAACACCGTCAAGAACCTGGCCGCGCTGGACAAAGCCAATAACGCCTCGATCACGATCAACAACGCGGATATTCAGTGGGGCATTTGGAATTCCGCAACGAAGACGTTTACAGCACAGACGAATGCTAATACCAGCGGCGTCAATGCGATCAAGGTGACGGCTCGCTGCACTTCAGCGAACGGCAATCCGGTTTCGCTGATGTTTGGAACGTTCCTGGGCGCTTCGACCTGCGATGTGACGGCGACTTCGGTTGCCGCGCTGGGAACGACAACCACCACCTGGACGGGTACCATTCTGGCGACGAGTAACCTCTGGCTGGCCGGCGCACCCAACGGCACACAGGGCAGCGTTCCTGACCCGAACTATCCGAGCGCTGGCCACCCCTGGCGGTATGACGTCGCCGGTCCCACCGGCTCGACCATTTCCACCCAAGATGCTTATGGCGACCCGGTGGGTGAAGCTTACGCGTCACCGACACAAGCCCCCATCACGCTGATCCCCGGTGCTTCCCTTAGCCTCTCGAGCGTGAGCGGAACTGCCGGAAACCACTTCGGGACAGCATCAACCAACGCCGATGGAGTCAACGGTGGCAGCATCAACTCCTACAAAAATGACGCGGCGTCACCCGGCATGGATTTGGGCGGAGGCAACGGACCCGGGTATACCGGCAATGGCAACGGCGGCGTTAGCGGCTCAGAGCACGGCATCGCCAATATCAATACGCCGATTAACTCTCTCAATGCCCTCTTCCTCGATGCCAACGACCCCAGCACAGAGGCCGGCAGCAACGGGACTAACGTTCCCCCCGGGCTCGACTTCAGCACTCAAACAGCCCGGGATTACACCACGGTTTCCCCGCTGGTTCGTCAACCCTTCTATGTCGGGGATGGGCAAACCAGCAGCGGCACGCAGCAGAATTTTATAGTTCCTTCCGGGGCTACTCGGCTGTTCTTTGGCAGCATGGACGGCCACGAATGGAGCAACAACGTCGGCGGCTTCACAGTGACGCTTACTCAGACCGTCACGGCCATCAGCATCGTTCAATGATCCCAACGGTCGGAGGGCCGATAACCGGAGCGGATTTTCCGCTCCGTAGCGAATGTAAGGAATTTCTTGCCCACATTATCGAGCTTGTTCCTCAAATCGGACTCAACAAACGGATTTGATTGGCGTGAAGTGCCATCAAATACGATCCGATTACGAGGAATAAGCTTATGCCAGTACCAACACACAATCTCTCATTGCGTTCGCGCCGGCGTGGAACCGCTATTATCTGGACCGTCGTCATGGTCATGGTCATGATGGCGTTCACTTCCTTGGCGGTCGACCTGGGGCGCGTGATCACCACCAAAACCGAGCTTCGCCGAGCTGCCGACGCCGCGGCGCGGGCGGGCGTGGCGGTGCTGTCCGGGAGCGTGACCAATTCGACGGTGCAAAACACCGTCAAGAATATGGCTGCGCTCGATAAGGCCAACAACGCCTCGATCACGGTCAACAACTCGGACATTCAATGGGGTGTTTGGAACGCCGCCGCTAAGACATTTACGTCCTCGGCCAACGCCAACAGCTCCGGCGTCAACGCCATCAAGGTGACCACCCGTTGCACATCCGCCAATGGCAACCCGGTTTCCTTGACGTTTGGGACCCTCCTGGGCGCTTCCACCTGTGACGTGACCGCCACATCGATAGCGGCGTTGGGAACGACGACCAGCACCTCGACCATCTTCGTGTCTGCCACGAGCAATCCCTGGCTGGCCGGCCAGACGGTGACAGGCACGCAAGGCAGTATTCCCGACGGCGGTTACTCGGGCCCCAACGTCAATTCACAACACCCCTGGCAGTACGATCTGGTCGGACCGATCGGCGGGACGGCCGCCTCGGGCGAAGGATACGAATCGCCGGTTGCCGCGGGTTTAACCTTGATCCCCGGCGCCACACTGCAAATCACCAGCGTGAGCGGCACGGCGGCTAACCATCCGGGAGGAGCCAATCACACCGCCGACGGAGTGAGCGGCGGCAGCGTCAGCAACTATAGCGATGACGCCGCGACCACGGCCAGCGCTCCAGGTTACACCGGTGCCAGCAATTCCGGCATCGCCGGATCGGAATTCGGCATCGCCAATATTTCAATTCCAATCGACTCTCTTCTGGGAGTCTTCCTGACTTCGAGCAATCCCAATGACGGTACGACTGCCCCGGCGGGGCTGGACTTCAGCACGCAGACGGCGCGCGACTACTCCAGTCTCTCGCCGCTGGTCAAGCAGCCGTTCTATGTGGGCACCGGGCAGACCTCAAGCAGCACCCAGCAATCCATCATCGTCCCTTCCAATGCCACGCGGCTCTATTTTGGAACCATGGACGGTCATGAATGGAGCAATAACACGGGCGGCTTCAACGTGACGATCAACCAGACCTATTCGGCGATCACAATCGTTCAATAAGATCCGCTTCGAGCGAGAATCATCAACCGCCGATGCCCGCTGAATAACATCAGCGGGCACCGTTGTTTTCCGCCGCCTGACGCCGTGCGGCGCAATTGTTTTGGCAAAACAGCCGTTTTACCCGTCATAATCACTTCAGCTTGGCCAGCATTTCACTGCCGGTCCGAACGTTTCGCGCGTTTTTCGGACGACGAACGACCCGCCGTTAATACCTGGGGTATGTTCGCTTCAGCTTAGAACCTTTCCTCCTTTTCGGGTAACAACATGAACGCGGAAAATGGCCATCCGGTCCAGCGGCTGCGCCGTCGGGGCGTGGCAGTCATTTGGGTAGTGGTGATGTTGGTCGTCATGATCGCCTTCGGTTCACTCGCGGTGGACCTGGGCCGCGTCGTGACGACCAAGACGGAGCTTCGTCGCGCTGCCGACGCCGCGGCGCGAGCTGCCGCGGGAACCTTGTCTTCCTCGGTCAGCAATACTTCGGTGATCAACGCCGCTAAAAACATGGCCGCGCTCAATGTCGCCAACGGTAACGCGGTTACGCTCAATACCGCCGACATTCAATGGGGCGTCTGGAATACCGCGTCACGCACATTCACGCCTTCGGCCAACGCCAACAGCTCGGGCGTCAACGCCGTGAAGATCACTGCCCGCTGCACACAAGCCAACGGCAATCCCGTCGCGCTGATGATCGGCCAGATGATCGGCGCCTCAACCTGTGACGTTTCAGCGACCTCAATTGCCATGCTCGGTAGCAGTTCCGGCCCCTCCGTCACGCAGTTTGTCACCGCGCACGGCAATCCCTGGCTCTCTGGCGAGCCTAACGGCGCAACAGCCAGCGAGCCCGACAGCGGCTATCCCAGCGCTCGCCATCCCTGGAAGCTCGACGTCGCCGGACCCACCGGGACGACCAATCCAAACGTCGACGCTTACGGCGACCCGGCCAACGAACCCTACGGATCTCCCACGCAATTCGGCGGAACCGGCGGCAATATGATTCAACTCGTCCCCGGCGATGTCATCACCTTCACGCTCCCCAATTTCCAAACCGAAACCGCCAAGAACGATCCCAGCGGCGGCGGATACAACGCCCAGGGATACAACGGCGGATCGATGGCCATCTACATCAATCACGAGTTCGATCCCACGGTTTCCCCCGAGCACGGCATCGCCAACATTCACACTCCGATCGACTCTCTGGTGGGCGTATTTCTAACCGACAGCCAGCCCGACCCGGCGACCGACAGTACGCCTATTCCCTCCGCGCTGAATTTCACGACGCAAAGCTCCCGCGACTACACCTCGTTGAGTCCGCAGCTCAAACAGCCTTTCTACATCGGTAACGGCCTGACCAGCAGCGGTGTGCAGCAGCAGATCGTGGTTCCCAACGGCGCGACCCGCCTTTATCTGGGCACCATGGACGGCCACGAATGGAGCAACAACGTCGGTGGGTTCACCGTCACCGCCACGCAATCCAGCAGCGGCATCTCGATCGTTCAGTAATAAAAAATCAGGAATCCGAAACCAGGAATCCGAAGCAAAAGAGCAAGCGGCCATTCACCGTTCTGGTTTCGGATTCCTGGTTTCCCCTATTTCCCCGCACTATTTCCCCATCGCCTTCAAAATGCTATTCTGCCCGCAGGAGGACACCAGTGATCAAAGTGGCCATGATCGGCGCTGGAAGCGTCGTTTTTTCCAAGAATCTCACGGGCGACATTCTTTCCTTTCCCGAGTTCAAGCAAGCGACATTGAGCTACATGGATATCGACGCCGACCGATTGGAGGTCGGCGCGGCCCTGTGCCGCAAAGTCGGAGCGGGATTGGGGGCCCAGCCGACCATCGAAGCAACTCTCGATCGCCGCGCCGCTTTGAAAGGAGCGGACTTTGTCATCAACATGGTCCAGATCGGCGGCTTCGATTCCACGCTGGTCGATTTCGAGATTCCGCGAAAATACGGGCTGAATTTCACGATCGCCGACACCACCGGTCCCGGCGGATTGTTTCGCGCGCTCCGCACTTATCCGATGCTTTCAGGCCTCTGCCGCGACATGATGGACCTTTGCCCGCGCGCCCTCCTGCTCAATTATTCCAATCCCATGAGCATGAACATGCAGACGATCGCCCGCACGAGCGATATCCGGGCGGTCGGACTCTGCCACAGCGTGCAGGGGACTCTGAACCAGATCATGGGCTACATCGGCGAGAAGCCCGAGGACGTCGCGTTCATCTGCGCAGGCATCAATCACATGGCGTTCTACCTGAAACTCCAGCGGGATGGCGCCAATTTATACCCACGACTGTTCGAGGCGATGAACCGCCCGGAAATCTTCCGCAACAATTCCGTGCGTTTCGAGCTCATGCGGCGATTGGGATATTTCGTCACCGAAAGCTCCGAGCACAACGCCGAATACAATCCCTATTTCATTCCTCGCGGCAAGGAAATGATCCGGCGGTTTGACGTTCCGATCGATGAATATCTCCGCCGCTGCGACGGGATCGTCGATGAATTCGAACGCATGAGAATTGCCAGCAAAAATGACGCGCCCATGCCCGTGCACAAAAGCCACGAGTATGGCAGCACGATCATCCACTCCATGGCGAGCGGCAACCCCTCCGTCGTTTACGGCAATATGCCTAATCGAGGGGCCATCTCCAATCTCCCCGCCACGGCAATCGCCGAAGTTCCGACGCTGGTGGACCGTAACGGCCCGCAATTCACGACCATCGGCGAGCTCCCGCCCCAATTGATCGGATATATCCAGCCGCACGTGACCCAGCATGAGCTGTTCATCCGCGCCGCGCTTGAAGGCCGCCGCGACCATGTCTATCAGGCGGCCATGTTCGATCCGCTGACGGCGGCGACATTGTCCTTGGATCAAATCGTACAGATGTGCGATGAGCTGATCGGCGCCCATGGCGACCTGTTGCCGAGGCTGCCTAAAAAGACGCTGGTGCCGGCCAGCGGCAAAACTTTCGGCGCGGTCGACCCCAAAGTCTTCCGCAAGAGCTGGGACGATACCCAAGCCCGCCAGGCGGAAGATTATATCTCACAATGGCAGGTGATCGGCCCATTTGCCGGCGAGCGCCCCGGCAGCATTTCCTTGAATTTGAAAACGCCCGTCGAAGACGATTTCCTCAGGCGTCGCGACGGGTCCGTTGATCTCAAGGCGAGCTACGCTTCGGGAAATACCTCCCTGCGATGGAAACTGGCTCGAAGCGATAAGCGAGGCTTCGTCAACCTCACCGAAACCCTGGGGCCAACAGAATGGTGCGTGGGATACGCCTATGTCGAGATCGAATCGGTGCATCCGCGCGAAGCGGTTTTGAAATGCGGCAGCGACGATGGAATCAAGATATGGCTCAACGGCCAGACCGTGCACGAATTGGAAACCGGGCGCGGTTACGTGCCCGACGCCGATTCCATCTCCGTGCATCTCAACGCTGGAACAAACCGGCTGTTGGTGAAAATCGACAACTACAAGGCCGGTTGGGGCTTTGGAGTCGCGGTTCCCAAGGCGAATTTCTAAATTCGCTATTGAGCTGCCCCGCTGGATGGCGCGGCGTCATTTGTCACCCGGGCCACCGTCAGAGGCGATTCCGGATCGTAGGGGATCATCGCGGCCCATTTGCAGTCCTCGCTCATTCGAAGGAGTCGAATGCCGCGAACGGGTAAATTCGCATAACTCATCTTCATGTTCGCGGTATCGATGAACATCATTTGACGCGCATTGAGCACGATAAACCGCGAGTTGATCCAGTCGATATTCTGGGGCTTCACAAAGTGCCAATCGTCTTCGTTAAAAGTGAATCGCCGCGGCTGCGGGGATCCCTCGTCGAAGATTTCGAGATAGTCCTTGCCATGAAGCACAAATCGTTTTGACCCATCGGGAGAGGCGTGCGGCAGACACTTAAGGGGAATGCGATCCGCGGGTAACGCTGCACATTCGCCGGTAATCGGAGAAACCGTCCAACATCGTGCGGCCCCACCCTCGCCGGCATCAACCGCTTCGCAAAGGACCGCCCGTGTGTCGTCCCCTTGCCCAATCCAACCCAGCAGCGCATCGCCGCTATTTTTCGGCTCAAGCACGACAAAATTATTTTTAGTCAGGTCGTAAAATGCCGTGGCTTGGTTGTCGCGGAGCCCCGCTGTAATTCGATTGTAGCGGATCGCGATGAATCGCATATCGGGAGAAACTGTATGGTCTGCGAAGGGCTGGCCTCTGTTTCCCCACGGTCCTTTGATTTCCTCTCGATGACCTGTGGCAATATCCGCATACCAGATGTGCACCGCCGATCGGTCTGCATTTGCGTGATCGCTGAAAACAATGTGCTCAGCATTTTCATTCATGCCCCATAAGTCATCGACGGGGCGATCAAATCTGAGCACTGTCTTCACCGAGTTGGCACGCCCGAGAATCAGCGTATAGGCTTCATTGTTTCGTTGGGCGTTTATCGGCACTAAAAGCATCGAATCGGCCGACTCGATGAATCGAAAGGTGGAAGTCTGCGAACCGCCGATCCCTTGTGGGTCCTTGATCTGTGGTCCCTGATCAGTCAAATTAGCGTCATTCGCCGACGTGCGCATTAGGCGCGGTCCGTCTTGCAGGCTGTCAGATAGAAAATACAATACTAACTCATCCTGCCGTTGTGTATCGGGCTCGCTGAAGTTCCCGATCAATTCGTTCAGATTGTAATTGAAATAAAGCTGGGCGTTTTCACGGAAATTGCCAAAAAACCAGTTCTCGGCTGTCCAGGGGCCGCTGCTTCCGGGCGTCAGATGTTCATCAAGATTATGCCCGAAAACAGCGGTCGAAACCGAAAGCGGCTCGATGTCGTTAAAGTGCATGCGAGGTGGCGATTCCAAATGAAACCAATTCCCAAAATCCGTAATCAAGCGAGTTCCCGCGTCGCGATCCGGGACTATCATCACCGCATTGTCGAATTGTATGAAAGCGTCCTTGGCGCTTTGGCGATCCGGAGAAAGGCCCACGGTGAATTTAGCCGCGGGATCGTCTTTCAAAGCACAATCAAAAAATGTCCACTCCCCGCCGGGCCTAACGTAAGGTTCCACCGGCGAATACGCCTGATCGGTGCGGACATTCGAAATTACAAACGGCAATGAGCGCGAATTCGTTTTCTCAAATGTAATCGTGTACGACGAAATCGCCCCGGGGTCATCATGGACGTCTGCGTGGATGTGGCTGACGTAATACCACCCTCCGCTGACCACAATGATCAAAACCAATACAGCAAGACCGAATTTCTTCACGTAATGCTCCTCTTGGTTAATTCGCCTATCTTAGGTAAAGCGTTTTCATCGACCCGGTATTCCGCCAAATTCGGAAATATCAAATATCCAATTACTCTGACAGGAGTTATAGTCAATCAATCGTATCCCCAATTCATTTCGCCGGAGCCAGATGAGACCGCTTCTCGGCGATCATTTTAAGAAGACCTTTGTGCGGATCAGCGAATTTGGCGACCCCTTCCTCCATCAATTTTTGTTCCATCTTGGCGGCATCAACCTTGGCGTCGATCTCATTTAAGATCTTTTGGGGAGGCATCTTATCGATCATTCGAGAATACTTCTTATTGAGCTTTTCAACGGCATCATTGGTCGCCGGCGGATTGGTCTGAATGTCGCTTCCGGCCAAGGATTCCACGTATTTGTCCGGTGGGTCGGTCGGCTTTTTGGTCCCCGTACTGGCGAAAATAATCTCCTGCTGCAGTTGAAGGGCTTTATCCTTCCAGAATTGCTGGTTGAGCTGCCAAAGTCTCTTCACATTCACGATCCCGACCAATCCCTGTGACTCTGGGGAAAGTTGAGGCACATTCTTTTCTGTGTAAACATCCACCCGGCTCACAAAGATGCTGTAAACACTCTTGAAGCCGTCCAGCCCATTTTTACGACGTTGGGCTCCGCGCCAGACATTGTCCCGCGCGATCTTGTATTGACGCTCCGAAAAAATGAGGGTCACATTGAGCGTAATACCAGCCGCGGCAAGCTCTTCGAGAGCGCCAAGACCGGCTGGCGTCGCAGGTACCTTAATCATTCGATTTTTGTGCCCCGCGGACCATTTCTTGCCCAGTTCGACATATTGCTTAGTACGATCGGCCATCGACTTCGGAGCCAATTGAACGTCTTCCAGCAAAGGGTCCAGCTCGAAGCTGACGTATCCATTGTTTCCCTTTTCAGCTTCCCAGACAGGCAAAAAGACCTGCTGCGCCCCGCTCACGAGCTTGTCCGTCATCGCCCAGGCAATTGCGTCATCGTCCATTCCTTTTTCTAAAAGCGCGGACATCGACTCATCTTGCGACCCGCTTTTAATGATGTCGGTCACAATGATGGGGTTCGAGGTCGCTCCGGTAGCACCCAAGGCGCGATTCTTCCGCACCAATTCAGGTTCAATCGAATCGAGCCAAAGTTTTGTTCCGCTGGCGATCAGGGATTTGAGTGACATGGCGCAGTCCTCGCGATGACGAAGGTGTTCAAAACTCGACCGGGCGACAGTCCAATGCTCAATTGTATTCGCCACCCGCCTGCGATGACTAGGGGGAAGCTGGTTTTTCCACTTCAGTCACGCACGGCCGCAAAAAAGAGGGGCGGGCGCCTATCGCGCCCGCCCCATTCAACGCCGAATTATCGGTCTTGGTTACATGCCGCCGCCATTATCAGCCGGCGGAGGGCCCGGAGGCGGACCGGATCGCTGCTGCTGCTGGCGTGCCGCCGCCTTCATCACGATCGGCACAATCACATTGTCAAAGGCCGCCTTATCCGCCGAGACGGTGACCTTCGTTCCATCGACGGTCGGCTTAAATTGATCGATCAGCTTGTCCAGATCGTCACCTAGGTTCTGACGCGCCTTGGGATCATTCTTGGCATCCTGCATTTTCTTGTTCATCATCGCGACGATGGCATTGGCTGAGTCTGTGTCCTTGCACTGGATCGTCAGCGCGACCGATTCATTGGGCGGCAGTGATCCGGAGATCACCAGCCACTTGACGCCGCTCCATTCCGGTTCGCTCATCGGGGCCGGTGGCGGTCCCCCGCCGGGGCGGCCTCCGCCGCCCAGCATCGCGCCGAACATCGGCGGGATTGTTTTGACCGATGTCGGAGAAATCGCGATGCGAATGCTTCCGGTCGTGGCATTTAAACCATCGACCAAGTCCGACGGCGCCGCGGTGGCTGTCTTGAGCCTGTCCAGCATGGGGGCTGTTGAGAACACTACGTTTTGCCCAATCACCGCCGTCGCTCCCGACATGGGCCCTGGGTTCGGATCGCCGCCCGGAGGTTGAGGGTTCAGCACTTTGGCCAGCGCCGCCGGATCGCCGCCGGCGCTCATCGGAGCGATCAACGCGCCCGGCTGGCCCGTGAACAGCCCGCCCAATTCCATGACGATATAAACCTCTTTTCCTCCCGCCGTCTTAAACTGATCGAGCCATTGCTTGGCTGTCGCCATTTGCTGTTGGGCTTCTTGATCGTCCTTCGCCTGCTTGGCCGGATCTGGGTTGGGATTGGCCGCTTCCGCCTTGACGCGCAGCGCATTGAGCGCATCGATGTCGATCGCCGACATATCCACGTAAATCACGGCGTTGGTCTGTGGACTGACGAAGGGAGCCACCGGACTATCCGCGTAGGTCCGAGGCAGCGCCGTGATCGCGGCGATAAAGGCCAGCAGACAAGGCAACCAGATTTTTTTCACCGTATACCTCCATTTGGAAAGGTGAATAAAAGACTCTTTACCGTCGCATTGTGCCATAGCACAAACGGAAAAGAAATGAGCCAAAGTAAAGGGGGAGCAATAAAAACGATTCGCGGCCCGGCGATTCAAACGCGCCTTCATTCGGCGTTTTCTTTCACGTCCTTCACGTCCAGCTCCACATTCACGTACCCGTTGTATTCGTTGAGCGTCGGGGCGACCGCCAGATCAACCACCGTCCCCGTCGACAAGCGGTCGGCGAGTTCGCTGAACTTGAAGGCAATGCACCGCAGCGATTGCTGGCCTTGCTTGATCGTTAGTTGCAGATGCTCCCCCGTCTTCCCCACCCGCCTCGGCGGCGCGGCGATCGCGGCCCGCCGAATGCACAGGAGCGGACGCGGATTCCGATGCCCGAACGGGCCCAGACGATTCAAATCATTCACCAGCGCCAGCGTGATCTGGCCCAGATCGGCCACGCAATCCGTCGTGAGCTGCGGCATCATCATTTCCGGCGTGACGGCGCCCTGCGCGTACTCCGAAAACGAGCGGCGAAATTCTTCCAGCCGGGCCGTTTCCATCTTCAGCCCCGCGGCCATTTCATGTCCCCCATATGCCGTCAGATGCTCCCCACCTGCCTCCAGCGCGCGGGCCAGATGAAACCCGGCAATGGATCGCCCGCTGCCCTGCCCCTGCCCGTTGTTGACGGCGACCATCACCGTGGGGCGGCCAAATCGCTCCACGATCCGTGCCGCCACGATCCCGATCACTCCGGCGTGCCACCCTTGGGCGCTGAGCACCAATCCCCGGCAATGATCCTG
>CAZCKE010000010.1:0-23303 GCA_964499005.1 uncultured Tepidisphaeraceae bacterium | reverse complement strand
GTGCGCGTGTCCGACCATGAACATCGGTGCGGCATCGATCAGATCGAGAAACGGCTCAGGAGGAAGCGAGCAGCGACGAATGGTCTGAGTAAGAGCGAGGAAGACGGTCGTGCCCGCTACGCCATTGAAGCAGTCGAGAGTTTGACGTTTGAAATCAGCCAGAAGCCGTAGCGATTCGTCCCGGTCGCCCACCTCATCGCCCAGATCATCGGCGACCCGGCAAAACGCATAAATGTTACAGAAGTCCTGACGCAGGTGGCGCGGCAGAAGCATGGAGACGACCGAGAAGTTTTCGTAATGGCTGGAGGCCAACCGGCGGGTATAGGCCTCGGCTGCGCCGGCGTCCTGGGCGGCGGCGGTGGCGATTTGGATGGTCGACTCCTTCACTCACCCCCATTTTCACTGTTTTATGGATTCTGCCAAGTGCATTTGAGGTTGAATCTTACGCTTTCGAGCATTCACTCGCGTTTCATTTGCAACCTGGAACTCGTGCGGCGCATGTTTTAGCATGGTCCGCCAAGCTCAAATCCCATGATTCGCACCTTAATGCGCCGCGGCGCAAGCCTATTCCTGATTGCCTGGATTACCGCCCTGGGGAGTGGCGCGCTGCAATACTTTCACGAGCTGGATCATCTCCGCCAGGACAGCCTGTTCGATGCGGCGTTGAAGGCTCATGCCCTGCCGACGAGCCACGAAGATCACGACGAAGCGGATTGCCCGGTCTGCATTCAACTGCATATCCCGCTGTGGGTGGCGTCCTGGGCGCCGCTACTTCTTTTCCTCGGGCTATTCATTGCCTTTTTGAAGCTCCTCTCAATTCCCCTGGTATCGCGCCGTCCGGCACTGCGTCTGGGATGCCGCGGGCCGCCTGCCGTTCTGTTTCCCATCTAAATCGCGTCTTTCAAATCGCATGAAGGCGATCGTGCGCCGATGACGCACCATCTCTCTCGTGCGGGGAAACGTCCAACCCTCTTTTTTGAGGAGTGACATCATGCATTCACGCAACGGCCTTTGGGCCGCGGCGCTGCTCGCCATTGGCGGCGCCTCAGGCGGCCATGCGCTCGCCCAGCCGGCCACACAACCTGCCACGGCGCCAAGCGACCAGGCCACGACCAGTTCATTGGGGAAAGTCGTCATCACCTCCAGCCTCGATCAGGAGCGAGACCAGATCGCGCCGAGCCTGGGGGCAACAATTTACACGCAGGGCCCCGATCAGATTCAAACAATACCCGGCGGAGATAATGCTCCATTCCAGCAGGTCCTGCTGCGGATGCCGGGCGTCGTCGAGGATTCGTTCGGGCAGGAGCATGTCCGCGGCGAGCACGCGAACGTGACGTTTCGCATCAACGGCGTGTTGCTGCCACAGCCATTGAATGGGTTTGGCCAGGAAGTCGATTCGCACTTGATCGACTCGGTCACACTGATCGACGGCAGCCTGCCGGCGCAGTTCGGATTCCACACAGCCGGCATCATCGACATCCAGACCAAGACGGGAGAATCACTGCAAGCCAACGAGGTTTCGGTGTACGGCGGCAGCTACGGAACGTATGAGTCGTCGTTCCTGGCCGGCGGCACCTCCGGCAACTGGGATTACTTATTCACCGGCGATTACAAACACACCGGCGTGGGCATCGAAAACCCAACCGCCAGCCGCACGCCGATTCACGACGACAACGGGCAGACCAAGGGGTTTGGATATCTGTCGTATCACATCGACGACACGAGCCGCGTGAGCGTGATGCTCAACGGGTCGTACGCGAATTTCCAGATTCCCAATACGCCGGGCGTGCCGCAGGCATTTGCACTGAGCGGCGTGCCGTTTTTTGATTCGGCCAGTCTCGATGAGAACCAACGGGAACAGGAGTATTACTCGGTCGTCTCGTATCAGAAGACGCTGGACCAATTTTCATTCCAGGCGTCGGCATTTGAGCGATATGGCGACATTCATTTTAAGCCCGATCCGATTGGCGACTTGATTTTTAACGGCGTCGCCAGCGAAGTGGACAACCCGACCACCGTCAGCGGACTTCAATTTGACAGTTCCTATGTAATCAACGACCAACATACCTTGCGCGGCGGCGTGATCGCGGATTATACGATCGAGCGGGCCAACACCTCGACGGCTGTTTTCCCGACCGATGCAAATGGGAATCCGACCTCGGACGTCCCTTTTGACATTGTAGACGACACGAAAAACCACGCATGGGAATCGGGAATTTATCTTCAAGATGAGTGGCGGATCAATCCGTCGCTGACGCTGAATTTCGGGGCGCGGTACGACCGGTTTGATTCGAATTTTGACACCCAGGACCAAGTCAGCCCGCGCGTCAACCTCGTCTGGAAGCTGGACGATGCGACGACGATCCACGGCGGTTACGCGCGATATTTTGTGCCGCCGCCGATTCAAAACGTGGGTGTCGGCACGCTGGTCAAATTTCAGAACACGACCAATCAGGCCAACAGCCTGGTGGCTGATCCGCCAAAGGTGGAAACGTCCCATTATTTCGACGCGGGCGTCTCGCATCAGATCAATCCGGCCTGGCAGGTCAACGTCGATGGGTTTTACAAGCAGGCGCATAACCTGGTGGACCTGGGGCAGTTTGGCTCGGCGCTGATTTTCACGCCGTTCAACTACCGGGAAGGATACGACTACGGCGGCGAGATCAGCACGACGTACAAAATGAGCCCCGTCTCCCTGTTCGGCAACTTCGCGTATGTCCGAACCGGCGGACGCGACATCGACTCGCAGCAATTTCAGATCGACCCCGACGAGTTGGCGTTCATTCAAAACCATTACATTCATTTGGATCACGATGGAACATACACCGTCTCGGCCGGCATCACGTATGACATCACCAAAAATGACCTGACATACGTGGATTTCCTGTTTGGCTCCGGACTGCGCGATGGATTTGCCAACACGGGAAAATTGCCCTCCTATCACCCGATCAACCTGGGATATCAGCACGTGTTTCATCCCAATGGCGGTTCGGGCAAGGACGTCGTGAAGTTGCGATTCGATGTGGTCAACATCGCGGATGAAGTCTATGAGCTTCGCGACGGCAGCGGCATCGGCGTGGGGGCGCCGCAGTTTGGACCGAGGCGGGGATTCTTTCTGGGGGTTGCCTATGACTATTAAAAACCAAAATCATGGGCAGCGCGATGCGCCGCGTCGAGGCGACGTCGGGCTGGCGACGGCATTTACGCTGGTGGTATGGGTCGCTTGCCTGGCCGTCGGCACAACGGGATTGCTCGTCCAGTATTTCGAGTCACATCAGCCGGCGACTAGGCCGACGACCGAGCCGGTGGAAGTCTTGAGCGTGGAGATCAAGAACGATCTGCCAATACCGCTGGATACAAGTCCGCTGGCGTTGGCGGATGTCGCGCCGGCGGTGAACCCGCAGGAGGACGCCCCACCGCCGCTGACCATGGCGGCGGCGCCAAGTCCGGCGATTGCGTTTGAATTGCCGATCGAAGAGCCGGCCCAGGTGGCGCCGGTTGCTCAAGCGGATGCGGTAAAGCCCAGGGAAAAATCGCAAGACCAGGCGGCGTCCACCGTGATTCCCGTGCGCCGGTTGGTCCTTGGCCAGGGCGAAGGGAGACAACCTCCGCCCCAGTATCCGCGCGAGGCGCTGCTGGCACATCAGCAGGGAACCGTCACCGTTCTCATCAACGTCGGCGAGAGTGGGCAAATTAAATCGGTCCAGATCAGCAAGGCGTGCCGCTGGCCCATTTTGAATCAGGCCGCCCTGCGCGTGGTGCGGGATCAATGGCGATTTTCCTCGGGCCCCGTCCGCCGTTACGAGTGTGAATTTGTTTTTCAAATCACGGAGCAATGACATGAATTTCATTTTGGGCAACATCATCGTGGATTATTTTCAGGAAGGCGGGCCAATCATGTGGCCGATCCTGCTGGCGCTGCTAGCGGGATTGACCGTTCTGCTGGAGCGGGCGCTCTGGTGGTGGGGACTAAAACGCCGGACGCGGACGGAGGAATTGAATCGCAGTTTTGATGCGATCGCCGCGGGGGAATTTGAAAAGGCCCTGGTGCTGACGGATCAGCGGGATGACCCCTATCTCCGCACGGTGCATGAGGGATTGGTGCACGCGCACAGCTCGCTTCTGGGCGCGATGCAGCTTCGAGCATCGGATGAACTGGAGGAAGGCGAACGCCGCCAATGGGTTCTGGGAACGCTCATCACGCTTGCCCCCCTGCTCGGGCTTCTGGGCACCATCACGGGGATCATGCGATCCTTCAGCTTTGTCGGCGAGGAGCAATTGGCCCCGACCAAAGTCAGTGGCGGCATCGCCGAAGCATTGATCGCCACCGCCTGCGGGCTGGGTATCGCGATCCTCTGCCTGCTCCCCTACAACTATTTCAACCGGCAACTCGCGCATTTTCGCTCGCGCCTGGAGCGGACGATCAATCACGTCGAGCTTCTGGTGGAGTCGGCCAGGCATCATGGGCATGACCTGGAGGCGTTTGCGCGCAAGCGGGTGGTGGGATGAATTTCGCCTCAAAAAAGGAGTTTTTATGCCGGTAAAATTAGCGGCCAAATGGCCCCAGGAAAACGCCGAAGCGCGGATCGAGATCATTCCGCTGATCGACATCATGTTCTTCCTGCTGGCGTCGTTCATGCTCGTGAGCCTGAGCATGGTGAACCTGCGAAGCGTCAAGGTGAACCTGCCGACCGCCACGACGGCCACGCCGGAGACGAAAAAGGAATTTCTGGACATTTCCGTGGACAAGGCGGGTTCGGATTACCTGGAAAAAAAACGCGTGGCGGATGATGAGCTGTCGCGGCGCCTGGCCGCGGCGCTGCGGGCCAATCCCAACCTGCGAGTCTTCATCAGCGGGGACCGGGACGCCCGCCACGGCGACATCATCCATGTGCTGGACTTGGTCCGGGCCGCGGGGATTGAAAAAGTCGCCTTCGAGATCGGGCAAACTAAAACGGAGAACCCATGAACCGATTTTTACAATATTTCAATCTGCTGGGCGTCCTGGCCGTCGCCGGGCTCTGCGGCGTGCAGTGGGCCGCCAACAGCGATTACAAACGGGCGATCGATCTACTCGACAAAATCCAGCTCGATCAGGATTCCAAAATCACCGATCAGGAAAAAACCATCAAGGACGATGCGGCGGAACTCGAAGACCTCCGCCAGCGGCTTTCGGTGTCGGAATTTTCCCTCAAGGATGCCCAGACGAATCTGGCGGCTCGCACCACTGAGTGGGACCGGCTGACCACTGAGCGGGACCAGCTCAAAACAGCCCTGGATCAATTCAAGGCGGCGGTGGCCCAGCGGGATGAGAGTTTAAAACAATTCGACGCCGAATTAAAAAACCGGACGGCCGAGCGCGACGATTCCATCGCCAAATACAACGATCTGGTCCAGAAATACAATGCGCTGATGAATAAAAAGTGAATACTTGATCCCCTCGCCGCCGACGGCGATTATGCCAGCATGGCCATGAAAATCCTCTATATCGGCGGCACCGGAGAAGTCTCTCCCGGTTGCATCGCGGCGGGGCTCGAACTGGGACAGGACATCACCGTCTTTAACCGCGGCGCCAGCGGCCGCATGTTGCCCAAAGGCGTCAAGCACATCGGGGGAGACCTGAACGACGACGCGGCCTTCCTGCCGCTGGGAAAGCAGCAATGGGATGCCGTCTGCCAGTTTCGCACGTTTGACATGCGCCAATGCGAACGCGATGTTCAGGCGTTCACGGGCAATACAGGCCAATTTGTATTTATCTCCACCGCGATGGTGTATCGTCGCCCGCCCGACCCGTTTCTCGTGACCGAATCCTCCCCTCGTGAAAATCCCTATTCCGATTACGCGCGCAAAAAAATGGCCATCGAGGATCGCCTAATGGAATTGCACGCCGCCAGGAAAATCCCCGTGACGGTCGTCCGCCCCAGCCATACGATCTGCACCCATTTTCCCGGCACATTCCTCAGCGGCGACCACATGGCCTGGCGGCTCATTCAAGGCAAGCCCCTCATCTCGCATGGCGACGGCTCCAGCCTCTGGGGCGTGACTCGATCCGAAGATTTCGGCCTCGCATTTGCCAAACTGCTCGGCAATCCCAAGGCAATGGGCGAATCATTCCACATCACGACCGACGCCCTGAAACCCTGGGACGCGATCTACCACGCCATGGCCGCCAGCCTGGACGTCGAGGCCAAACTCGTGCACGTGACGACCGACACCCTGATCAAGCATGAACCGAATTGGGCACAGCCTCTGCTGGGCGACAAAACGTGCAGCATCGGCTTTGATAATTCCAAGATTAAAAAAGCCGTCGGCGGCTGGGAGTGCAAGCATTCCATGGAGGAAGCCATGCGCATGTCGGCGCCGCATGTGAAAGAACGCCTGAAGAAATTCACGGTTGATGAAAAAGTGGATGGGTTGGTCGACCGGATTATCCAGGCGCAATCAAAATTAGCATGAACTTAAGATCGAAGCCGATGAACGAACGAAAGAGCCGCGGCCTGGAAATACGGCCGCTGCGCAAAACCCGCGTCTATCGCCGATTTTTTGAAATCCGCCGGGGATTCATTTATTCCGTCGAATCCGTCAATAACGCGGGCGCTGAAAAACCCGCTGGCCCGACCTAGAAAAAGAGCCGTCTTATATAATGGCATGGATCGAAAAGTAGCACGATGATCGCTTTCGGCATAGAGTCCCTCTGACTATAGTCGCCCCATATGCCCTCCGCACCCGCTACTTATCCGCTGCGCGAACCGGTCGTGATCATCGGGCCGGCAAGGGACCATTTCGCTCTGCCGCTGAAGGAGAAACGCCGATCCAAAATGCGGCTTTTGCCATTGATGGAGCAGGAATCGTTCGCGGTGCGGTGGCTTTTTCTCCTGGTCGCTCTGACGATTACGGCCGGGTATTGGTATTTCCTCCAGTCCTACTGGGCGCCGGCGCCCGGCCGGCCGGGCATCGATGAAAATGCCTACCTGCTGGGCGGACGAAATATCGCCGAGCATGGCACCGTGGGATTCAAACCCACCGATGATTTCCAATTTGTGGACGCGATGTGGGTCCGCACCACCGATCACACCTACACACCGCCGGGGTTATCCGGTTTCCTGAAAGATCGGCTGACGGTGCACACCGAGGCAGGATGGTATTACCCCAAATATCCGGCCGGTGTTTCGTTACTTGATGCCATCGCCATTCGTCTCGGCGGCGCGCAGCATGGCATCGAGTGGGCCTTTCAGGTCAGCCCGATTTGTATGACCCTCGCCGTGCTCGGGATGTTCTTCCTGGCGCGCTCGATCGCCGGTTCTTATTGCGGAATCCTGGCGATGATCCTTATCGCCATGGGCAATACTTCCCTGGAACTGGCCCTCGCCCCCGACAGCCACGCGCCGGCGCTCTGTATGGTCGTCTGGGGAATGTTCATGCTCGTGCGCTGGTGGCAGACCGGATCGATCCTTCATGGCCTCGCCGCCGGCCTGCTCCTCGGCTACGCCGTCACCATCCGCTACACCGAAGCCCTGCTCCTCTTCCCGCTCTACCCGCTGGACCAGGTGCTGGGAGACACCAGCCTCGCCGCAAATCACCCCCATTGGTGGGAGGCCATCAAGTGGGCCCGCTTCCTCCCCATCGGCCCCCTGGGAATCGCTACGTTCCTCAGCATCCACTGGACCCGCCCTCTCAGTTGGTTCCGCTCTGTGGTTCCTGTGATCGCCTGGACAATTCCCGTCGGCCTTCTCGTCGCCTTCAACTGGTTTTCAATGGGCCACGTCACCGGCTACGACGCCACCAACGAAAGCACCGGCTTCTCCACCACCGAATTCTTCAGCAAGTGGGATTTCACCGTTCACGAAGTTTATCTCTACGGCCTCTTCCTCTTCGCCTCTCTGGGAATCGCCGGATTGTTTATCCTCTTCCAGAGAAGCCTCCGATGGGGCCTGTTTCTATGGATGTGGTTTGTGCCGGGCGCTCTGCTTTACACCTCATATTACTGGGGCAATCGAGCGGATGGTGTCGTGTTTCTGCGATTTTTCCTGACCCTTTATCCGCCGCTGATCCTCGCCGCGATGTGGCTGCTGCGTAGTGCGGGCCTTGGCGCCTACGCCGCCGCTGAATCCAAGCCCCGGCGCGGCTGGGCAATCGGCTGGGCGCTGGCCGCCGGGGTCCTGACCGCCGCCAGCACCGCCACGACCTTCTTGCCCACGCTGACCGACATGGAAAAACAGCATCGCGGCAACATGAACCTTCAATATTCCAACGACAACATTCGCCGTCAAATCACCCGAAAACATGCGAATCCCGCGCGGCCCATGATATTTGCCGACACCGGCGCTATCCCGCAACTGCTTCAATACACCCAGTTCACCATCGACGCCGATTGGTACACGATCGACGCGTTTGAGCCGCGAAGCGGCGGCGGATTCGGCGTGATCGGGTTGCTCCAGGGCAACGACCAGAATTCGCCCGTGCTCATCCAGCGCGAGCGCATCAGCCACATGACCGATCTGCTCAAGGGCAAGAGCAGCGCCGATCTGGTGAACTTGGCGCATCGAACCATTGACGTGGCACTGGACGCCGGCCGGCCCGTTTACGCAATCCTGACGCCACTGCAAAAGATTGATTTCCAGCGGACGTACATCAGCTCCGATTACCAAATGAAGGAGCTGGATCACTGGGCCGAACCGTGCCGGGTGGACCCGCCGTTTGGAAATCAACCCAAGGCAGTGATCCCGCGCGCTCCCAATCCCCTGGCCGCGCCGTTGTTGACGGGCGAGCCATTCATTCTATGGAGGCCCGAGGTGCTGACGATGTTTGAGATTCACAAAAAAGCGGCGCCGGCGACTCGCGTGGCCAGTAAATGACGCAAACTCAATTCGCTTCAATGATAAGATAACAGGATGGGAATTATTGCAGGCCGGCCTCGAAGCCATTGCGCCCGTGGGCTTTCACCTTATACAACGCTTTGTCAGCGATTTTCTGGAGAGTACGGGCGTTCTTGGCGTCATCGGGGAATAACGCCCCGCCGATGCTGCACGTGGCCCTCAGCGGGCCGTTGGAAACGAAGAAGGGCTCCTTGAAGGCATCGACGACTTTCTGCGCGACGGTGACGGCATCCTTCCGATTTTTGAGGTTGGGAAGAATCAGGGCGAATTCGTCTCCGCCAAGCCGCGCCAGCGTATCCGATTCGCGAAGCAGCGCGCTGATGCGATGCGAGAACTGCTGTAAAAGCTCGTCGCCGATATCGTGCCCATGCGTGTCATTGATCAGTTTGAAGCGATCCAGGTCCAGGGCAAAAAGGGCGCAGCACGTGCCGTTTCGAGCGGCGCTGGCCAGGGCCACATCCAGGCGGTCGGTAAACAGGCTGCGATTGGGCAGGCTCGTCAGGGGATCATGATGAGCGCGGCGGGCCAGTTGGTCGGCCATAAGCTGCCGGTGCATCGCAAGACTGGCCATCCGGGAAATCGCGTCGCAGAGCTCTTTGGTGAACGTATCCGCCGCGGCGATCTGCCGGGTGAAGACCGCCAGAAGGCCCAGCGGAACACCGTCGGCGGCGTCGATCGGAAACGCCCAGCATCCGTGCAGATCATGCGCCAGCGCCGCCTGACGAAGATGCGGGCTCAGGCCCTCAATCGCCAGATCATGGCATTTGGGCCGCCGGCCCGGCTCGACATTGCCGCAAAGCTCGGCGGCCGCGGAAACCGGTCGCGCCGTGATCGCCGTCAGAAGCGCCGGAGGCAAATTCGGACCGATGATCGCGATCTGGCCCTCTTCAATCAGCATGAAACACGCGGACGCCCCGGTGAGGTGGTCCTGCGCCATCTGGATGAGGCGGTGAACGATCTGCTTGACCGGACGCTCCTGCGCAACCAGTTCCAGAACGCTGCGATGGTCGCTTTCCAGCCGCTGGGCGCGCACCCCTTCGGTGATGTCTTGTATCTGCGATATGAAATAAAGCGGTCGATTGGCCTCGTCGTGAACCAGGGAAACGCTCAGCAGCACCCACACCACGAGGCCGCTCTTGTGAAAGTACCGCTTGTTCATCTGGTACTTGGGAATCTCTCCTGCCGTAAGCTGCCGGACGAATTCCAGGTCCGCGTTGAGGTCGTCGGGGTGCGTGATGGATTGAAAATTCGTCGCCAGCAATTCCGCCTCGGAATAACCGACAATTTCGCACAGGGAGCGGTTCACTTGCATCCACCGCCCGTCCAACGCAACCAGCGCCATGCCAATGGCGGCATCCTCGAATGCGCCCCGGAATCGCTCTTCGCTTTCGCGAAGTGCCGCCAGTGCCTTGGTGCGGTCGCACAACAAGGCTTTTTTCGCCTTGAACTCCGACGCATTGTTCATCTCCGCCGCGAGCAGGCCAGCCATCAACTTCAGGCCGTCCACGTGATCGGGAGTAAAGGCGTTGGGAACTTTGGAGAGAACCTTCAACGTTCCGACAATGCGCCCATTGTGCGGCAAAGGAACGACGACCAATGATCTTGCTCCAACCGTCCGGCATCCCTCCCGGTCCACTCGATCATCCAGTTCGCTGTCCACGCAACACAGAGCCTTGCCCTCGCGCACGGCATGCCCCGATAGCGTGCCATCGATCGGAAAAATCGCGCCCTGATACGCGCCGGTGATTCCCGTGACGGCTTGGCAAACAAATTGATTGTCGCACAGCAGTTCCAGAGATGCCCCATCGGCGGCCGCGAAGGCGCACGTCCGCTCCGTGATCGCCTGCATGACCGCTTGCGGTTCCAGATCGATTGCCGCGATATCCGCCAGCGTTTCGATGACGGCGGTCAGCAGCTTGCGATCGGAAACGTCGCCGGGCTTACCAAGCAGGGACGTGTTTAGAGGGGTAGACGCTGTTTCCATCGTTCCGCACCGACCAGAGTGGATAAATCGAACAGGCTTAACCACTTATCGGCACAACAAGCATTTGACATTAAAATACTACCAAGTGTTCAAAACGGCTTAAACATGCAGAAAATCGGCGTCATGGAACAAAAAAACGCACCCCGGCAGCCCGGGATGCGCTTTTGAATCGAAACTCGAACCGAATCAAGAGGCCTATCTTGTCATCCGGCCTGTCAGATGAACGGCAAAATCCTTTTCCATCTGGTCCAGTGAGATGATCAGAATTGACTCATCCGCTCACGCCCCCAACACTGGGCAAATACGGCTTTTGCCAGAGCCATTATGCCAGCAGATCTCGCAACCCATTCTTGTCCTTCTTCGACCTCTCGACTTTTCCCTTCAACCGGACCGCCCACTTGGCTCCAATTATCGCAAACATTTGCATCGCCAGAAAATAGAACATTACCGGCCGTAGCGTTAGACCAACGCCGTAGTACGCAATCGAGCAGATCGTTAAGATCATGAGTTGAATCGGTATCAGCGTCTTTCGATATTGTTCCCACATAGTCACTCCTCGTTAGATTGAAGCCTCAATCCGAACATCCGCCTTCCGGCGGGTTACGTAAACGCGAAATTGGTGATCAAGCAATGTCTTGAACACATCGGCCCAAGGAAATCCCCTGGTGTGATAGACCTCAATTTGGAAACCTCCCAGCGATTCATGCACGCCTCCAGTATCGCCCATCAGAATGCGCAATCTTTGCCCGATATCGATGCCGGGATCTGCTATCGGTGATAGCTTCTTGTCGTCCATCGTAGGTTCACCATTGGCTTACAAGGCCGCTTCATCTTTCTCGCCAGTGCGTATGCGTACCACTTCGGAGGCCGCCAGCACGAATATTTTCCCGTCTCCCACCCCACCTGTGCGGGCTGCTTCAGCGATCGCTTTCATCGCTTTGTCCTTTTCAGAATCCTTCACGCAAACCAGCAGGCACACTTTGGGCACAAAACCCGCATCGAGCTTGGGCCCTCGATATCGTTCGTTATGTCCTAATTGCCGGGCGTATCCTTTGCTTTCAAGCGCCGTCATCCCAAGGATGCCCAGGTGAACCAGCGCCGATTTGACGGCTTCGACCCGATTGGGCTTCACCACCGCAACGATCATCTGCATACAAACCTCCATCTGCTTCCAAAGCTCGATCTTCAAGTTCCCGGCGCCGGCGGTTGCATCTGCGGCAACCAACGCGATTGAGCTTGCAACAACAAAGTCGCTACGACCATCGACGCGATACTCACGATAAATCCGATCTTCATCCAATACCCGAATTTCACCGTCCCATGCCCGCGGCGTTCCAGCAATCCGCACGCCACAATGTTCGCGGTCGAACCGATGATCGTCATGTTACCCATGAACGTGCCGCCGAAGAGCATGAACCAATAGATCGCCGACGAATACGGCCCCCCCGCATTGGCGCGGATATCGTGAACGACGGGCATAAAGGTCGCTACTGCCAGCACGTTATCGAGAAAGGCGCTGAGCCATCCCGTCGCCCACCCGATCACTTGGATCACCATATCGTGACCGCCGCTGATCCCGCCCAGGCGGCTGGCGATAACTTCCGTGACCCCTGTATCCCGCAAGGTTCCAACCGACGCGAAAAGCATCATGAAAAATGAAAGCGTCCACCAATCGACCCGCCGCTCCACCAGTTCGCGCGCCTTTTCCCGCTGGAGCAGCAGAACGACGCACCCCATGATCAACGCCGCTGCCACCATCATGGTCCCTTCCTGGAGGCCCAGCCAACCTTCCGTTTGCTTGTGCGTCACCAGCAGCAGGATCAAGCCACCAAGGATTAGCCATGATCGACGAAATGCCCGGCGATCTTCTTCTGGCGATTCACTGCTGGAGGGAGTGTAAATGGGGTCCGATGTTTCCGATTCCGTCTCGGTGGGTAAGTAATCGCTGGCCTCCCCACCATTCCCGCTGGCGACGGCCATCGCTGGTTGCATGGCGGCCCGCGCCTTGGCTGCGAACTCCTCTTGCACTGCCGCGCCAAACGCCGCAAACGAATCCGCAAACCACCATCGGCAGATCGCAAACGTCACGATATCCACCACGATCGCGATCGGCGCCGCGTACTTCAGGAAATCAACGAAGCTCAAGCCCGTCTTGAGCGCGATCAACACGCCGATTGGATTCCCCACCGAACTCATCGCCGAGCCGTTATTGCACGCAAACACCAGCATGATCGTGAACGGAATCGGATTGAGCTTGTACCGCGTTGTCAGGTGCAGCATCGCGCCGGCCATGAACAAAATCGCCGTCACCTCGCCCACCAGGGCCGACGCCAGCGACGCCAGAATCATCATCGTCACCAGCAGAATCTGCGGCCTCGGGCCGATCCAACTCACAATCGCGCTGACCACATGTTCGAAAAACCGGCTCTCCTCCAGATATCCGATCACCAGAAACGTCCCGATCAAAAAGACCAGCACGTCCAAACTCGCTGACTGCGTAAAACGATCAACTGTGATCAGGTTGCACGCCATCAACAGCGCGATTCCCCCAAACGCAAATGCCAATCGAAATTCCCCGAACAGCAGTGTCCCATAGATGAACATCGAAAAGATGCCGATGCTCAGGATCTGCCGGGCACTGAAAACGAGCAGTCCCGTCCATCTCAAGACCAGCAACACCAGGACTGTGCCGCAGAGCAGGCCGAAGAATTTCCCAACCTTTGTCATGTACGGGTTATTCGTTGTTGCTTTGACCAGTCTGTGAGAAAAGCCCGCCGGTCCGGTGAAGGGCCGGCGGGCTCGAATTCATCCCTAAACGATCAACTTCAAACCATCGCCGGTTCCACCGGTGACTTGGGGAATCTCAAGGGCTCGACGTCGAGCATCTTCCCGGCCTTGATTGCTTCCACCTGCTCGTCGGTAATATGCTCGGGCAGAACCAGGGGCGTGGTCTCTGGATAGCCCATGGCGCCCATCTCCGGCATATCCAGACCGGCGATTTCAGTCTTGGCCGGGACACGGTTGCCGCCGACCAGCATGCCCGTCAGCAGGAAGAAGAGGCCGCCGGCGCCGACGTTCCAACCAATGTCCACAATGACTTCGATTGCCTGCGAACCCAACTGACCGAGCTGGTGGCTGCCATAGAAGAGGCCCCACACGCCGCTGCTCACTCCGTTGTATCCCGCATAGTGTCCGTCGGCGAAAAGACCGACCGACAACACACCCCAAGCGCCGCAGGTGCCGTGAATGCTGATCGCGCCGACCGGGTCGTCCACCCGGATCTTGTCGAAGAAGAAGCAGCTCCACACCACCAGGACGCCGGCAACGACGCCGATCCAGAACGCGCCCATCGGCGTTACAAAACCTGATGGCGCCGTGATCGCGACGAGTCCGGCCAGAAGACAGTTGCACATCATTCCGGGGTCCGGCTTCTTTGTGGGTCCAAAGAACCACATGTACAGCGTGCCCGACATCGTCGCGCTCATCCCCGCCAACATCGTGTTGACGGCAACGATGCCAATGCGGTTGTCGCTTGCGGCCAGCGAGCTGCCCGGGTTAAACCCGAACCAGCCGAATGCCAGAATGAATGAACCGAGCATGACCATCGGGATATTGTGAGCGGCGATCGGATTGACAAGCTTTCCGTTCTTATCCCACTTGCCCAGGCGTGGTCCAAGCAGGAAAGACGTAATAAAGGCCAGCGCTCCACCTTGCAGATGCACCACGCCGGAACCCGCGTAGTCACAGGCGCCGTTACCCAAATGCCAGTTTTGTCCCATCTGTGCCAACCAGCCACCGCCCCAGACCCAGCAACCAAATAGTGGGTAAGTAACGGCGCCAATAAACAGACTGAAAACAAAAAAGCTCTTGAAGCTCCACCGTTCGGCACATGCCCCTGTCACGATGGTCGCGGTGGTGTCCATGAACACCATTTCAAAGAGGAACCAGACCGCCGCGGCGGCGTCATAGCCTTGTCCGGTCAGGAAAAATCCTGTGTGCCCGCAGAGGCCCCAGAAATTGCTGCCAGTATGAATACCCCACATCTGGTTTAATGAAGGAATCATGCCCAGTTGGCCAGGCCCGCCAAGTGCGCCCGTGCCGTTGGCCCCACCACACATAAACGCGAAACCACATACGAAGAAGCCGAACATACCGATCGCGTAAATCATGAAATTCATCGCCATCGTATGCGCCGCGTTCTTGCCACGAACCAAACCGGTTTCCACGAGCGCGAAACCGGCCTGCATGAACATCACCAAGTAGCCACAAACCAATGTCCAAACGATGTTGATCGAGTAAAAAGACTTGGAGACGTTTGGAGCCCAGTCGGGGTTGGGTTTATCGGTGGGATTGCCGTTCGGGTCGGTGTAATTATGATACTTTCCAGTGCTGTCAGCGCCACCGCCTTGCCAACCTGGCAGCCCGACGTTTGGCGCGATCAGCGAATTATCGCCGCCAGTAGCACCGGATGAATCCGCATGAGGTGCATCCACGGGAGCCAACGGCGCGGGAGGCGACGCAGCCGCGGCCGGCTGCGTCGCATCATCCGCTCGCGTGTTAACGCTCCAACACAATATCAAAGCGAATGCAGCCAAACAGCCGATCACCCAAGGACGACACCGTCCTACCGATATCAAATGCTTCATAGCCTCACCCTTTGCCAGAAGAAACAAAACGATCTCCGGGGCCGAACACTCGGCCTTCCGCGCAACCAAAATATGTGCGTTTGGGAAGCGTCCCTGCCGACGCAAACGCTCTAGCTTCGACGCGCATTCTTGGCAAAGACAATGCCAATAAAGCAATTCGCCGAGGATACTTCTCTCTCTTCCCAAGCAGACCGCCGAGCCACTTAAAATGGCAACACACGCCTCCGGCGCGCACAAAAAATTGGCATCGCGTTTTTCAAACTCGATTCAGCAGCTTTGTCATGCCCTCTCGCAAATTGAAACTGTTGAGCTTGCGCCGCGCAAATAGTGTTCTATGAATGCGCGATCCTCCTTCTCGCCGATTTGAACGATTCTTCAGATGGCAACCCGGATAATCCGATTTTGGGATTTCAAAACTCGAGAGTTCTGATAGCGCGCCCCCAGGCGATGAATTGAAAGGCCATCAAAGCCCATAAACTAAACGGAAAAATCGAGCGCGCTGCATTTTGCATACACTGCGGTTTGTGCCGCTTATTCCAAAGCCAATGCAACACTCCGCCCCGGATTGAGGCATCGATAAACATGATTTTGCCCAAACGCCTCATTTGCGCGCACTTGTTAGCTTCACTATGGTAAATGTCCTATTTTCCCCTCCGCTCGAGATTCCCACAAACCCCTAATACTATTGCAAAATGCAGCGTTTCCGCCCGAATCATCGGTTTTTGGCATGATAAATGCGAATCTGCCTATCGAACCACCGGCCGCCCGCCGCGCTATGGATCAATTTAAGCCCTCCGTCGCGCCACTGCGCATTCTCGTAGTGGACGATGAAGCCAATATCCGCATTACTCTCTCCATGTGCCTGGAAGCCGACGGACACCACGTCGTCGCTCATGGCAATATCCATGATGCCCTTCAAGAAATCGCCCGCCGGGTCTTCGACCTCGTCTTCCTCGATGTCCGCCTCGGCACCGACAACGGCCTGCATTTCCTCCCAGCCCTCCTGGCCGAAAATCCCTGGACCAAAGTCATCGTCATCACCGCCTACGCGTCGATCGAAACCGCCGTCGAAGCGATCAAGGGCGGCGCAACCGACTATCTCCCTAAACCCTTCGAGCCGGCTCAGGTGCAACTCGTCACCCGAAAAGTCGCCCAGCAACGCGACATCGAGCGGCGCATGGAAGCGCTCCAATCCGCTTTGGGAGCGATGGACGTCGAATCCGATTTCCCCACCAACACCCCGGCGATGGTTGAAGCGATCGAATTGGCGCGCCAAGTCGCCACCAGCCGCGCGTCCCTCCTGATCCGCGGAGAAACAGGCGCCGGAAAAGGAAGGCTCGCCCGCGCCATTCACACCTGGAGCCATCGCGCCGCCGCCCCTTTCGCCGTCGTCTCCTGCCAACTCGGTGTCGACGCCCTCGAGGCTGAGCTCTTCGGCCTGCCCGTCAGCGCCGCCACCATCGGAGCCAATCACCCCGGCCGCGTCCCCTTCTGCGATGGCGGCACTCTCGTCCTCGATGAAGTGGGCAAAACGCCCCCGCGACTTCAAAGCAAACTTCTCCGCCTCATTCAGGACCGCGAATACGAACGTGTCGATGAAACCCTGGGCCGCCCCGTTGACGTGCGCATCATCGCCACCGCCAGTTCAGATCTTCAAAAAGCCGTTGATGCCGGTACCTTCCGCTCCGACCTGCTCCTGGCCCTCAACGTCGTGCAGATTAACGTCCCTCCGCTTCGCAGTCGTCCCCAGGACATCAGCCTCTTGGCAGACCGCTATCTGGCTTTCTTCAGCCGCGAAGACCACCGCATGATCGCCGGGTTCACCCCCGATGCGAAATTCGCCCTCTCCAAATATTCCTGGCCCGGCAACACCCGCGAGCTTCGCAATGTCATCGAACGAGCCGTGCTTCTCTGCCGCTCCGAACTGATCGGCATCGAGTTATTGCCGCCCAATCTCCTCAATTCCTCCCCCTCCTTTGCCGTCGGAGACCTGGTCCCCCTGGAAACCATCGAGAAAAGCCATGTCCTGCAGGTCGTGGCCTCAACCCGCTCGTTGCGGCGGGCGGCGTCGATTCTCGGCGTCGATTCCAGTACGCTGTGCAGATGGATGAAGCGATACGAATCGGATAATCCCCATTCGTCCCGCCCGGTGGCCAGCGATGATAAGCCTGCGGCATAAACTCTGGCTGGGGTTTGGCTCTCTGCTGCTCATCGTCGTTGCCGTGAGCGTTCTGAGCGTCTTCTTTCTCACCTCCTACAGCCACGCCCTCGAACGCGTCTTCCACGAAAATTACAACAGCGTCGTCTTCTGCGATCACATGAAAGATTCGCTCGATCAGCTCGATCTGCGAGCCCAGTTCCTCATCTGGCAGCAACAAGCCGCTCGACAGATCGACCCCGGAGCCTGGCAAAAGCAATTCGACGACAACCTCGCCGCCGAGTTGAACAACTGCACCCTTCCCGGCGAGTGGGATCACGCCACCCATCCCTCCGGGTTATGGGGGCAATACAAATCAAAATTCGATCAGTTACACGACCTGGCCCCCGATCAGCGCCGAGAGTTCTACCCCAGCGACCTTCTGCCTCTCCATCGATCGATCAAGCAGGCGTCCCAGGACATCGCCGACATGAACATGTCCAACATGGTCTCCGTCGACGGCAAGGTGAAACGAACCCTATTGGCTGTGCGAAACGTCCTCCTGATCCTCGTCATCGCCGCGACTCTGGCCGCCGCGACAGTCGTCGGCATCGCCGGCGCCACCATCCTCAGCCCCCTCAAAGCCCTGACGCGATCCGCCCGGCAAATCGAAGTCGGAAATCTCGACCTTAGCCTCCCAATCCGCTCCCGCGACGAGGTCGGCCAACTCGCCGAGGCTTTCAATTCCATGGCTGCCAAGCTCCGCGAGTTCCGCCGCCACGATCATGATCGCCTGCTCCTCGCCCAGCAGACCACCCAGCTCGCCATCGACAGTCTCCCCGACGCCGTCTTCATCATTAACTCTCGCGGGATTGTTGAGATCTCCAATCTTGCCGCCCGCTCCTATTTTGGAATTGAACCCGCTCTCAACGTCCAGCAACTGGCGACCCACAAATGGCTCCTGCCGCTTTACGACTCCATCCGGCAAGGCAAAAAACCCCATGAATCACCGGGATATCGCTCCGCCGTCCAATTGTTCGAAGGGGGCGAGGAAAAATTCCTCCTTCCCCGCGCCGTCCCCATGCTCGGCTCCGATCACTCGCCCATCGGCGTCGCCTTCATCCTCGTCGACGTCACCCGCCTCCGCGCCGCCGACGAAGCCAAGAGCGGCATCGTCTCCACCGTCTCCCACGAACTGCGAACACCCCTCACTTCCATCCGCATGGCCCTGAGCCTCCTGGCCGGCGACAAATTCGGCCCCCTCACCGAAAAACAAAACGCTCTGCTCAAGGCCGCCCGCGAGGACAGCGACCGCCTCTATCGAATCGTCGAAAATCTCCTCAGCATCAGCCGCATCGAATCCGGCCGCGCCCAATTCCAACTTCGCTCCATGCCCTGCCGCGATATCGTCCTCCAGGCCGTCGAGCCGATGCGCGCCCCCTTCGCCGAAAAGCACATTTCCCTCGACGTCGATATGCCCCTATCGCTGCCCGACGTCCTCGCCGACCCCGGCGCCGTCGGCTCCGCCCTCACCAACCTCCTCTCCAACGCCCTGAAATACACCCCGCCCGGCGGACAAACCCGCGTCACCGTTTCTCCCGAAAACGACATGGTCTCCTTCACTGTCACCGACACCGGCCCTGGCATCCCCGACGAATTCTCCCAGCGAATTTTCGACCGCTTCTTCCGCGTCCCCCGCGAAGACGGCCCCACCGGCGCAGGTCTGGGCCTGGCCATCGCCAAGGAAGTCATCGAGGCCCACGGCGGCACGATCGAACTTTGCCGCGGCTTTAAGACCGGAAGCCAATTTCGCTTTACACTGAGGCAAGCCGGACGCTCTTCAGCCCACCCGTCCATTTCGCAGACCCAATCCGCATCCGTGCGTTAAATTTCTCAACCGAATTGACAAGCCCCAAACCCGGCCTCCTGTTGAAATTGCGTATCCGCGACGGGATGATTCAGCATACATCCTGGAGGGTTTTCATGGTCCGCCGAGATTCGCGGAAACGGACCTCGTCGTTTTGAATTCCCCAGACCTTGGAGGAGTGCATGAAACGTGTAGCCGTGGTTTTCGTAGCCGTTGTGGCCTTGATCGGCGTCATCGTCGCCGTGTCGCGACGCAATGAATCCTCGCCATCGTCCGGAAATGGCGCCTCGACGACACAGCCGGCCCCATCCGCCGCTCTCACCATCGCCGTCATCCCCAAAGGCACCGCCCACTCTTACTGGAAATCCGTCGAAGCCGGCTCGCAAGCCGCCGGCCAGGAACTCGGCGTCACCATCAACTACAAGGGCCCCGTCCAGGAAAACGAACGCACCGCACAGATCAATCTCGTCCAGCAATTCGTTTCCCAGGGCGTCGATGGCATCGTCCTCGCTCCCCTCGACGCCAACGCCCTCCTCGACGCCGTCCAATCCGCCACCGCCAAAAAAATCCCCGTCGTCATCATCGACTCCGCCCTCAGCGGCGAAGCCGGAAAAGATTTCGTCTGCTATGTCGGCACCGATAACCGCAAAGCCGGACAGATCGCCGGAACGGAACTCGCCAAGGAGCTTTCCGGAAAAGGCAAGGTCATCCTCCTCCGCTACCAGCCCGGCTCCGCCAGCACCACCGATCGCGAGGAAGGCTTCCTCGACATCATGAAGCAAAATCCCGGCATCACCGTCATCAGCTCCGACCAATACGCCGGCGCCACCATCAGCGAAGCCCAAACCGCTTCCCTCAATCTCCTGAGCAAAATTCGCGACGCCGACGGCATCTTCTGCCCCAACGAATCCACCACGCTCGGCATGGCCCACGCCATGGACCAAAGCCAACTGCTTGGCAAAATCCATTTCGTCGGCTTCGACGCCACGCCTCCCGAGCTCGATTTGCTCAAAGCCTCCCAGGTCAACGCCCTGGTCTCGCAAAACCCCGTCAAGATGGGCCACGACGGCGTCGTCGCCTGCGTCAACACGATTCGCGGCTCGACCGTCGACAAAGTCAATGACAGCGGCGTCGAACTGATCACCAACGACAACCTGAACTCGCCCGACATTCAAAAATTCCTCAGCGGCAAATAACAATCGCCGCTCGCGAAACTGCCCGCCCATTTATGTCACAGGCCAATGATACCCTTTCCACTCCGCGCCTCTTGATGCAGGGGATCGGCAAGCGATTTGGCGAGACCGTCGCCCTCTCCGAAGTCGATCTCTCCGTCGCCTCCGGCGAAATCCTCGCTCTCGTCGGCGAAAACGGCGCCGGCAAAAGCACCCTCATGAAAATCCTCTCCGGCGCGACCCATCCCGACTCCGGGCACATGTCGCTCGATGGAAAACCATATCGCCCGGCCAGTCCCCTCGCGGGCCGCCGCCTCGGCGTCGCCATGATCTACCAGGAACTCTGTCTCGCCCCTCACCTGAGCGTGATGGAAAACATCGCCCTGGGCGTCGAGCCTTCGATTTGCGGATTCGTCAATTGGCCCCGCATGCGCCGCCTCGCCACTGATGCCCTCGCCCAGCTCTCGCGCCCCGACATTCGCCCCGACACTCCGGTGCGAAACCTTTCCATCGCTTCCCGGCAACTGGTCGAGATCGCCCGCGCCATCGCGATGGGCTCCCGCGTCCTGGTACTCGACGAGCCCACAAGTAGCCTCACCCGCCCCGACGCGGAGCATCTCTTTACCCTCCTCCGCCGGCTCAAATCACGAGGTCTTGCGATTATCTACATTTCCCACTTCCTCGAGGAAGTTCGCGACATCTCCGATCGCTTCGCCGTCCTGCGCGACGGGAAAACCGCCGGCTCCGGACCCAGTCAGACCACCTCCATGAACCACATCGTCTCCCTCATGGTCGGCCGCTCACTCGACCAGCTCTACCCTCGCTCCACTCGAATCCCCGGCGACCCCGTCCTCGAAATCAAGCGACTCTCCGGCCAATCCAAACCCCTTGACGTCTCCCTCGAACTCCATCGCGGCGAGGTCGTCGGAATCGCCGGCCTCGTCGGCGCGGGACGCACCGAACTGCTCCGGACCATTTTCGGCCTCGATCCGATCAAAAGCGGCCGCGTCAAGCTCGGCACCTACGTCGCCCCGGCATCCCCTTCGATCCGCTGGGCACAAAAAATCGGCCTCGTCAGTGAAGACCGCAAAACCGAAGGCCTCGCCCTCACCCTCAGCATCGCCGACAATGTCACACTCACCCGCCTCTCGTTTCTCGTGCGACCTAAATTGCATGAAAACCGCGCTCGCCAATGGATCGACAAGCTCCTGATCCGCTGCCGCTCACCCCATCAAAAGGTTCACGAACTCTCCGGCGGCAACCAGCAGAAAATCGCCGTCGCCCGCCTCCTCAACCACAACGTCGATATCTTCCTCCTCGACGAGCCCACCCGCGGCATCGACATCGCCGCCAAAGCCCAGATTTACCAGCTCATCCACCCCCTCCCTTGTGCCGGCAAAACCGTTCTGATGGTCAGCAGCTATCTCCCCGAACTGCTTGGCGTCTGCGATCGCATCGCCGTCATGTGCAAAGGCCATCTCGGCCCCGCCCTCCCCGCCTATGAAACCAATCAGCACAAGATCATGATGGAATCCACTGGCGCCACGGAGGCCGCATGACCAAGGAAACAACATGACCCAGGCCGCTCCCCAATCCACCGAACTCCCCGCCCGTTCCGGATCATCGTCCCTGATGGGAATCCTCGGCCCCCTCGCTGGCCTTGCCTTCGTCTTTATCCTCTTCGCCGCCCTGAGCCCCAAAAATTTCCTCCGCCTCGACAACCTCCAGATCATCCTCCTCGAAACCGCCGTCGTCGGCACCGCCGCCATCGGCGCCACCATCATCATCATCTCCGGCGGCATCGATCTCTCCGTCGGCTCCAATATCGCCCTCTGCACCGTCGTCACCGCGCTGATGCTCCGTGCCGGCCACTCCCCCATCGCCGCCGCCGTCGCCGGCGTCGCAGCCGGTGGGATCTGCGGCGCCGTCATCGGCCTGCTCATCACGCTTCTGGATTTACCCCCCTTCATCGTCACCCTCGGCCTCTGGGGTCTCATCCGTGGCGTCGCCGAGCAACTCGCCAACGAAACCGAAATCTACATCCCCAAATCTCCCTGGCCTCGCCATCTCATGCGAATGGTCCACCCCGACCACCGCTGGATGATCTTCCCAATGGGCGTCTGGATCATGTTCGCACTCGCCCTGCTCATGGGCGCCATTCTCACCTACACGCGCTTCGGCCGTCACATCTTCGCCATCGGCTCCAACGAACTCACCGCCCGCCTCTGCGGCGTCCGCGTCAAGTGGACCAAATTCCGAATCTACGTCCTGGCCACCCTCTTCGCCGGAATCGCAGGCCTCCTCCAATTCTCCTACCTCAACGCTCAGGGCGACCCCACCACCGCTCAAGGCTACGAGCTCAACGTGATCGCCGCCGTCGTCATCGGGGGCGCAAGCCTCTCCGGCGGCGAAGGCCGAATCCTCGGAACCCCCCTCCGCGCCCTCCCCAAGCAAACCGTCCCCCACCGCCTCAACCCCTTCCGTCCCGGCCCACCGGACCGGGGCAAAGAAGCAGAAGATGCGGACCGCGCGGCCCATGGCCTCGGCGGGCACGCTCAGCAGGACGACCGCCATCATCGTGGGGAACACCGGCCCGCACGCGATCCCGCACAGGATCACGG
>CAZCKE010000009.1:0-23358 GCA_964499005.1 uncultured Tepidisphaeraceae bacterium | reverse complement strand
GACCCCGTACCCGCAACCCGGAATCGCCGCCGAAAATTCGATCAGAAATGAAACCGCCGTGACAAACCGCGACGGCGCGACCCTGACGAGAAATAGCGCCGCTCCCAGGCTCAGCGGCACCGCGAAGATCAGCGCAATCGCCGAACTCACCGCCGTGCCGTAAATCACCGGCAGCGCTCCAAACGACGGAGGGATCGTCTCCATGATCGTCTGGCCGTCCTCGTCCTGCATCACCTTTCCATCGGGCCCGTGCTTGGGCTGCTCCAACTCGTTGGGCCGCCAGTCCGTGGAGACGAAGAAATGCCAGCCGAATTGATGGATGCTCTCTCGGGCCGAGAGGTAAAGCACGATCAGAAGCGACGCGAGCATGATCAGCACCATCACGCCGCAGAGACGGGCGGCATTGTGCAGCAGAAAGTCGCCGCCGAGCAGCCGCTTGTGCTCTCGCATCAATGAATCAGGCGCCGGGAGGTTTCCCGGCGCCAAGGCGCCCATGTTCGCGTCTAAAGTTGACATGCTTGGGATTCGCTCACTCCGCCTACTGGGCCGGCTTGATCGCCTCACCGTTGTAGGTGAGCATGCCCAACGCCTGCTCCACTTTGTTCCTCACGCCGGCGCCCAGTGGTGCGTAGTCAAGCTGAGAGTTCATCTTCTGTCCATCGTGCTGAGCCCACCACAGGAAGTCAACCAGGGTCTGGGCCTGTTCCTTGCTCTTCACGTTGTTCAAGTCTTTATAGACAATGATGTAAGTCAGTGACGCGATCGGATAGGCATCGGGGCCCGACTGGTTCCAGATATTGGCGCTGAGCATCTGACCGCTCATCGAGCCGGCGCCGCTCTCAGCCGCCGCCGAAACGCTGTCCGGCGAGCACTTCACGAAATTCCCCGCCGCGTTCTTCACCGCGCCGTACGTGATATTGTTCTTGTCGGCATAATTCTGCTCGACGTACCCGATCGCTCCGGCCGTCTGCTGGACGATCGCCGCAACGCCTGGGTTTCCCTTGCCGCCCTGGCCCACCGGCCACTTGACCTGCTTGCCAATGCCGACGTTCGACTTGAATTCATCACTCTGCGTCGCCAGGTAATTGGTCCAGACGAAATTCGTGCCGCTGCCGTCGGTGCGCCAGGCGCACGTGATGGCGGTGGCCGGAAGGTTCACGCCCGGATTGAGCGCGATCAAACGCGGATCGTTCCAGGTGGAGATCTTGCCCAGATAAATATCCGCCAGCACCGGCCCGTCAAAATGCAGTTCCTTGATGTCCGGCAGGTTGAATGCCGGGACAACGCCGCCCGCACAGGACGGAATCTCGATCAGATTGTCCGCCCCGCCCGCCTTGGCGATTTCCGACTTGCTCATCGGGGCATCGGAACCGGCGAAATCGACCACCTTGTCAGTGATATCCTTGATCCCTTTACCCGAGCCGCCGCCGCCATAATCGATCTTCACGCCGGCGTGCGCGTTCCCGTATTCCTGAACCCAGCGCTCGTAGAGCGGCTGTGGAAAGGTGGCACCCGAACCGGCCAACTTGACGTCTGCCGATGCAATCCCGCACAAACCGGCTCCCAACACCAAGCCGACCGATAGTTGTCTAATGACGCGAATCATAAATCCTCCTCGTTGTGACGCCCATGTGACACTGCCCCCAAGCCAGCGGGATCGTAGGGGTCGTACATTTGCGTTCCATTAAGATTTCGTTAGTTGAGGTACAATGCTGGCAATGCACGATTGGCGAAACCAATCCGATTCGCAACTCCTTGTTCAATCAAGGTTTGAAGCTTTCCGTGGCCCCGGCCCGGGCGGCCAAAAACGCAACAAAACATCCTCCGCTGTCCGCCTGACCCACCAGCCGACCGGCATCTCCGTCATCGCCATGGAGTCTCGTTCCCAATCCCAAAACTGCGCCAAAGCCCTCCAGCGCCTCCGCTACAAAATCGCCCTCCAAATCCGCCAACCCTTCATCCCCACCCAATGGCAACCCGCCCGGCTCGATGTCTCCCAACGCTCGGACGAATACCTCAAGACCTTGGGCGTTGTGCTTGATGCGCTGAGTGAAAAGAGCTGGAGCGTTTCCGAAGCGGCCACAACTTTAGGCCTCTCCACTGCCCGACTCGTCGGCTTTATCAAATCCGACAAGACCCTCTGGACCGAAGTGAATCGCAAACGAGCGACGGTGAAACTGACCGCTTTGCGATAAACCCGAAGCTATCCGGCTCGCGTTCCGATTGCTCCGGCCATCTCAAATCCTCAAGCACGAGGGAAGAAAGAAACCGGCTACCGGTACGATAGGAGTGGCCCGTGTGCTTGATGTCTGGGCAATGAATGGCACGGGATTGACGTCAACCAAAAGAAAAATGAACCCCGACACTTCCAATCCTCCGCCTTTCGCCTCTCGTGCACTTGAATACAACGGCCCCCGCCCCGATTCGACTCCCGTGAAACGCACGCTCTCCATATGGTTGCGCGACGGTTTCTGGGGCATCCTTTTCACGTTCACAATATTAATCGCCATTCGCCTATTTGTTCCCGTTTCGAGTAGCAGCCATAAGGCCAAAATCTCCGCCGCCCAAGCCGACATTATCGCCATCGCAAGCCAAATGAGAGCCTACGAAGTGGCGAACGACCGATACCCAACCACCGCCGAAGGCTTGACGCCATTGGTCGACGCAAAGCTTCTCGACAAAATCCCGCTTGATCCCTGGGGCCACCCGTACATCTACCGCTGCCCCGGAAAAAATGGTGCGGGCTCGTTCGACCTTTACTCCATGGGCCCCAATGGCCAGGACGACAACGGCTCCGGCGATGACATTTTGGCTCTCGATAATCCCGAATCACTGCAATCACCACCCGTTCTTACGAAGCGGGGAAAATTCAACGTTTAAATTTAGTTCGGAGGCCGCGGCTCCAGCCCGCGGTTTTTTCAGCGGCGTCGAAACCGAGCCATTTCAAGGCCCATCGATAGGAAGGGGAGCCGGCGGGAGTGAAAGGGACCGGACCATCGGCCCGCGCGCGGGCCATGAGCTTGCGGGATTCCCGGCGGTCCCAGGCGTAAAGGAAGCGTGCCGACTCAAATCGCGCCCGAGACAGCGCCTCTTGATGCTCCCGGGACAAGCGGCCCGAATCGATGAGGTGCTTTTCCAATCGATCGGTCAGCTTCATGCGCTCCGTGATGGTTCGCCGCGGATCGCGCTTGGAAACGGTTTGGTTCCCGTGCTGGCGATAGAATATGCCGTATTCTTCGACGAGGCCAAAACGGCTGTCACCCAAAATGAGCCGAAGGAGCAATTCAGCGTCCTGGCAGCAGGGTTGGGATTCGTTCCATCGGCCGGCGGCGATGAGGGCGTCGCGACGGAAAAGCAACGACCCGGTCGTGAAATTCCAGACCAGGAAATTCGAGACGAAATCATTTTTGTGCTCGATGGGAAGACGAAGGGTTTCCCCGCTGGGCTCGATCAGCAGCGTGACGGGAGAAAAGATGACGTCCAAAGGGGGATCCGCGGCAACCCGGGCCATCTGCCGGGCGATTTTTTCGGGGAGCAGATAATCGTCGGCGTCCAGGTATTGGAGCCATTGTCCGCGCGCCAGTTGCAGGAGTTGGTTGCGAGCGGCGTTGCCGCCGTGGTGAGCGCCGGCCTCGAAACGGATGCGCCCGGCATATTCCCGGAGGATTGAAACGCTTTGGTCGGTCGAGCCGTCATCGACGACGAGGACTTCGATGGGCGCATAGGTCTGGCTTAAGGCGCTGTCCAGGCACTGGCGCAACCACTGCTGGGCGTTGCGGCAGGGGATCAGGATCGAGACCAACAAATTTTGCGCACCAGACGCCTCGATCATGCAACGGATTCCGATTTTGAGTTCGAAGCCTGTTTAGGGGTCAAATTCAAGCGGGATCGGCCGTTTGGGGCCACGCGGAACCGCCGCGTCCAGCGGGCGACCGCCTCGGCACCGTCAAAGCCGAAGCATTTCAGCGCGAGACGATAGACGCGCGGGGCTGCCGTGGTCGGTGGAACTTTTCCCTGAACGCGGGACATGAGCACCCGCGCCTCGTCGGGATTCCAGCGATAGAGCGACCGTGCGGATTCGAATCGCGCCAAATTCACCGCTTCCTTCCGTTCGGAATTCATCTGGCCTTTTTTCAGCAGATATTCGAGCAACTGATCGGTCAGGAGCATGCGCTGATGGATGACTGCCTGCGGCGATTTTTTGGAAACCGTTTGCTCGCCGTGAAAACGGTAGACCAATTGAGGCTCGTCCACCAGTCCAAATCTGGCGCCAAAAATAATTAATCGCAGGAGCAATTCATTTTCCTGACAACAGGTTTGGGATGGATTCCATCCGCCGACCGCGGTCACGATAGTGGATCGCAGCAATAAGCCGTGGGTCGTGAAGCGCCATCCGAGATAATTTACGATTGGATCGCTGCGGTGTTGGACGGGTCCGGGGAATTCGTTGCCGCTATCCTCGTGACGGATGATGGCTGGAGAATAAACAACATCGGTTTCAGGGTGGACCTGAAGGTGATCGAGCTGTTTGGCAATTTTGGCCGGAAGGAGATAGTCGTCGGCGTCGAGGTACTGAAGCCAAGCCCCGCGGGCCAATTCGAGCAACCGATTTCGAGCGGCATTCCCGCCGCGGTTGGGACCGGTTTCAAAGCGGATGCGGTCGCCATAATCCTTGAGAATCTCGAGCGATTGGTCGGTGGACCCATCGTCCAGAACCCACACTTCGGTATTGGGATAAGTTTGTGCCAGCGCGCTGTCGATGCATTGGCGGAGCCAGCGCTGCGCGTTGTAGCAGGGGATGAGGATCGAGACCAGGGGAGGTTGATTGTCGGATTTGTTACTCATTGGGCGGCCCCCACAGGTCGCGCGAACGCTAAAAACGCCGCCCATACCAGCCGGCAGAACTGATTTTCCCGCTTATTATCGCATGAAGCGAACGCCTTACAAGTGTAGAAGGCGAGGCTTGGGCGTCTGCTTCCATCCAGAATCGCCCCAGAACACCCTTGCGGGGGGGCCGGACGAGCGGGGAAGCTGCAAAGACGAGCTCGACAACGCCGGATTGGAAAAGGGTGTCATAAAATGGGAGCGTAATATCGTCCGCTCCAAAGGGGAACGCAAAAACGCCGTAGTCGATGCCAAACCGTTGTCGAACGCGCTGGACGCTTTGGATGGTCTGGTCGAGCTGTTGTGAGAGGGAAATATCCGGGTAATAAGGGTGATCCAGGCTGTGGCCGCCGATAGTGACGCCGTCGGCGACTAATTTTGAAACCTCATCGCTGGTGAGATAAGGGCGACGCTGGGAAAGGAACGTGGAGAAATCGACGTTAAGGATTGGGGCCAATTCATCCAGTAGAGCGCGCTGAGGATAGCGCACCGCTAACAATGATCGGCGCAGGTCCTCTTTGGCGATGCCGGATTTTTGAAGAATTTGAAGGGCGGCGGCGATGGAGGACGCAGAGGCCCCGGAGGCGGCTTCGATCAAGAGGCTGGTTTTGTGGCGGTAAAAAAGGGTTTGATTATCAAGAAATTCGGGGTTGAGGAACATGGTGAGAGGTACCCCTTTTTGACGGCAGATGGGCGCCATGATCTCGCCGACTTCGCGCATGCCATCGTCGGTGGAAAGGAACATGGCGTTTGGAGGCAGGGGAACGCTGTGGCTGATGTGCTTGCGAAGTTGGTGCAGGTCGATCGGAGAATAGCGGCCGAGGAAGAAATCGAGGTCGGCGGAGAATTGCGCGATGGTCCGGACGGAGTAAAGGGGCCGAATATGGGGCGGAGGCTCGTCGGCGACGAGATGATAAAAGGGGGAAATGGGGGATTGGCCCGCGGCACGCTGGAGAAAACGCAGGGGGAAAACGCGGGTGGCGCGTTCGATGGCTCCTAATGCCAATTTGCGGATCGGTTTTTTCAACGAGGCACAGATTATCCCGGGGAGGGGGCTATGAATAGCACGGAGGAATTCAGTGGCGGAGGGATTCGAGATAGCGGCCTTTTCGGCCCTGGTTGCGCCGGCGGAGGAACTCGACGAGAGTTTTGACGTGGGCGCTGATGCCGTTGAGGGTGTCGAATTCAGCCATGGCGCTGGCGAAAGGCTTGGAACGGTGGAAGAGTTTTCGGCAGGCCTCTTCGAGTTCGGCGATATCCGGGTCGGAAAAGCCGGCGCGCTGGAGGCCGATGGAATTGAGCCCGCGAACGCGATCGGCGCCATCCACGATCACGAAGGGGGGCACGTCGTGGTGAATGCGGGCCGCGCCGCCGATGTAGGCGTAATCGCCGATGGTGACGAAATGGTGAACGCCCGCGCCGCCCATGAGGTTGACGCGATTTCCACAGACGACATGACCGGCGATCATGACATTGTTGGCCATGACGCAGTCGTCGCCGATCTGGGCGTCGTGGCCGATGTGGCTGTTGGTCATGAGAAGGTTGTTGTTTCCGATGCGGGTGCAGCCGCCGCCTTTAACGGTGCCGATGTTGGCGGTGAAGCCCTCGCGGAAGATGTTGTTGTTGCCGATTTCAAGGCGTGTGGGCTCGCCGGCGTATTTTTTGTCCTGCGGCGGGCCGCCGAGGGCGATGTGATGATGGATGACGTTGCCCGAGCCGATCTTCGTGTGCCCGACGACGACGACGTGGCCCAGAAGCCTGCACCCGGCGCCGATGACCACGTCGGGGCCGATCTGGCAAAAGGGGCCGATGACGACGTCGTCGGCGATGCAGGCCTTCGGATCGACGCAAGATAGGGGGGCAATGGTGGGCATACTCAGTGGATGTACCATCCTTACAATTAAAGGGGCTCGGCGTCCACGAGCATGAACTTGATGTCGGCTTCGGCGGCCAGTTTATCGCCGACGAATGCACGGCATCGAACATGGCCCATGCGACTTTTGACGCGGACCGTGACCGCTTCGAGCAGAAGCTGATCGCCGGGGATCACGGGCTGGCGCATTTTGACTTTGTCCATGCTCAGGAGGACGGCAAGCTTGCCGGTGTGCTCGAGTTTTTGGCTGAGCAGCAAACCGCCCAGTTGCGCCATGGCCTCGACGATCAGCACGCCGGGCATGATGGGCGTCCCGGGGTAATGGCCCTGGAAGAAGATGTCGTTGAAAGTGACGTTTTTGACGCCGACGGCTTTCTGGTCGCCGATGATTTCCAGGACGCGATCGACCATCAGCATGGGATAGCGATGGGGGAGAATGCGCTGGATGCGGCGGATGTCCATGGCGGCTTCGCGCTGGACCAGGGATTCACGCCCAAGATTTTCCTGCTGCTGGGTGAGCTTTCGGGCGAGCATATGATTGAGCTCGTGGCCGCTCTTGTGGGCGACGAGCCGGCCGAAGACCGGGCGGCCGACGAGGTAGAGATCGCCGATGAGATCGAGAACTTTGTGGCGAACGCATTCGTCGGCGAAGCGGAAGGCGTTGTCGATCGGGCCGGAGGGGGAGATGACCAGCAGCTCGCGCGGGGTGAGATGGGAACCGATGCCTTTGCTTTGGAGTTCGCGGGCTTCGCCCTCAAAGAGCCAGGTTCGCGCCGGAGCGATCTGCTGGGCGAAATCGTCGCGGCCACGCTGGCTGAGGGTATAGCGGAAAACCTGGTGGCCAAGTGGCGCGGGAGCTTCGAAGTCGTAGATGATCTCGAGGCGATCGGTCGGGCCGGGAAGAGCGGCAAGTGTGGCGTCGCCGATGGAGACCTGCTCGGGTTTTCGGATGATCAGGGGATTGAGCGGCGCCTCCTGCTCGACGACGCCGGCCGATTGGACCATGTCAACGAAGGGCTTGCTGGAGCCGTCGCCGCCGGGGAGCTCGCCGGCGTGACCGCCGCTGACGCGGACGACGGCGTTGTCGATGCCCATGCCGCTGAGTGCGGCCATGCAATGCTCGACGGTCTCGACCAGGAGCGTGCCGTTTTTCAGGCAGGTCCGACGGGGGCGTTTTTGGACATTGCGAACCAGGGCATCGATGGTGGCGGTTTTGCCGTCCTGCTCGCGGACGAAGACAACGCCCGCGTTGGGGTCGGCGGGGGAAATCGTGACGGTGGCGGTTTCGCCGGAGAATAGCCCTTGGCCGGAGAGGGTCGCTTCGCTGCCGACGGTTTTCTGTCTTAATGTTTCAGTCATTGCGTAACGCAATCAGGAAACTGGAAGATTATATCGGATTCGGGGACGACATACAGCAAGGTTGGTATATCGAACGGCCCTGGCGGGCATTAGAATGAGGTTTGTATGGCAAAAGCCAAGGGCGATTTTCCGCTGTTGGAATACTTGGATGGGCTGGTCGATTCGCTGCGCAAGCTGGTTGTGCCCGCTTTGCGGGGAGAAAAACCCGAGGCGATCCATCATGCGCGGGTGGCGACGAGGCGCCTGAAGGCGGCGACCGATGTGTTGGCAGATATCGCGCCGGGGCGAAGGCGGAAATCATTTCAGAAGGTGACCAAGGGGCTACGGCGGCAATTGGGGCCGCTGCGGGATCTGGACGTGATGCGCGAGCATCTGGGCCAGATCAAGACGCCGCGGTTCCGGCTGGCGATTGCGTGGCTGAAATATCGGCTGAGTGAGTGCCGGGCGGAGGCGCTGGAGGACGCCAGAAAAGAGGCGCCGCCGGCGCGGATGCTGGCGAAGCTCGGGTGCTGGTGGGGTCTGCATGAGGAGATCGCGCAGGGGCGGAAAGGAGTGCCCGAGGCGCTGGCGCGGGCTGTGCATTTGCAGTTGGATGCGTTTGCGGAGCGGGCCGGGCAGAGCGACAAGGGAGATCCGCACGCACTGCGGATCGCGGGGAAGTTGCTGCGGTATACGCTGGAGATGGCCAAGGAGCAGGGGAATAAGCTGCCGGCGTCGGTGCTGAGGCTCTTTAAGCGGATGCAGGAGGCGCTGGGGCAATGGCATGATTTTGTCGTGCTGACGCAGCGGATGCTGGGTGAAGCCGTTGAATGTGAATTGGCGTTGCACGACCCGCGGCTTCAGAGAGAGATTCTGGGATTGGCGCAGATGACGCTGAGAAAGGCGCAGGGAGAATTGAACAAGATGGACAAGCTATGGCGGGAGCAGGGGCAGGAATTGTGCGACCAGATTCGCCAGGCGATTCCGCTGACGCGGGATGCTCAAATGGAGAAATTCGAAGAGAAGCAAGACGGGTCGGCAGTGCGTGAGGGAGCGGCGGATCAGCCTGCGACGGTCGGTTAGCGCGGACGCTGACTGATGCTGAGATCGCTGTAAATGGAGAAAACCTTGGCGAAGATTGCGTTGACGCGTCGTTGCACTTCGGCCGGGTTCGCCACCTTGCCTTGCTCGATGTCAGCGGCCAGTTCGTCCCACGCGTTGTCGATCAATTTGGCGGTGTCAGCCAGGTCCTGCTCCTCGGTGAGGCCGGAAACGGGTTGGCGACGCGTGGCGCGGAACTCGACGGTAAAGGTTCTGTCGTAATCCAGTTTCCAGTCTCCGTTGATCTGCTTGAAATAGATCGGCGCTACCGGCCAGTGTCCCGGCGGAATTGCTTCCGCGGGAGTGAGGATGGCGGTGTCGCCCGAGATGGTCAGGCTATTGGGCCCCACCCGCGCCAGCACGTCGGTGATAAAGGCTGCGGTGGTCTCACAATGAAGATTGATGCTCATGGCCTGCGGCCCAAAACGCGTCAGCGCGGCCTTCTGCAAATGATATGAAGCCAACGTGGCTTCGATATTCACTTTGCCCAGGTGGGCTTGGAGAGGATTCATCTTGGGATCGAAATAATAGAGGGCGAGAATCGCGGCCATGTCGTTGTGGTCCGCGGCGTCGATCATGGACTGAAACAGGCCGGTGCAGGCGTCGAAGATCAGTTGCTTGTCGTCTGAATTTTCGGGGGCTACTGCCAGGGGTTGGATGACCGGGGCCGGCGCGGGGGCCGGATGCTGGACGACGACGGCGGCGGCCGCAGCGGTGGCAAATGCGGTTCCGAGCGCTGCTTTGATGATGATCAATTTCAGTTTGTAGCGGGACATCATTTTCGCGGCTCCTTTGGCAAGCGGCATGGCGGAACTGGCCCGGGGGTTGACAGCGCTTCCGGAGGTTAATTGGACAGTGGCCTGGGCCAGATGGGCCGGCCGGGCTTGTGAGGCGCTGGCCGAGAGAAGCATCGCCAGGGACGTGGACGCGACCGTGGCGCCGCGTCCTTCCAGAACCAGGCGAACACGTTCGATGGCGCGGGCGAGACGTTTTTTCGCCGCGTCTTCGGAAATCCGCATCGTTTGCCCCACGGCGGCCAAAGGGAGATCCTCGAAGAAGCGAAGCAGCAGAACTTGCCGGTCGGTTTCCGACAGAAGAGCCAAGGCGTCATCGAGATGCGAGGCTATTTCGGGATCCAGCATGTCATGAGTTTGGGGTCGCATAGCGGCGGCCTCCCGTTCGCGATTTTTTCGCCGCGTCTCGGACCTGCGGAAATCGGCCGCGACGAAGCGTGTCGTGTTGAAAAGCCACCCTTTCATGACGGTTCCTGGTTTGATCGACGCCGCTTTTTGCGACAGCAACAGAAACACCGCTTGGGTGATGTCCTGTGCGGCATGGGCGTTTTGTGTTTGGCGGAAAGAGGCGGCGTAAACGAAATCAATGTGCCGGCGAACGAGCAGGGCAAAAGCCTCGTTGTCGTGCTGCTGGGCGTATCGGGTCAGTAATTGTGAATCGGCAGTTTCCATGGGCTTCTGGCTTCTAATGGGCACGGATGCCAAAAGGGGACAGGGATCGCGAATTTTCACGCTCCGCCCCATGGCGCGAAGATGCCGAAGGAGGAGCCTTCTTGGGTATCTTACCCATCCCAATGATATCCCTAATTGAGCCTATGGCAGCGGACATGGCAAGCGGTCATTCATTGAGCGGGATTTGTGTTCATCCCCAATCTGCGAAACGTCGTGGCGATGTGCTCGTTCACATCCTCAAACCGTCTTTGAACCTCGGCAATGTCCTGGATTTTGCCCTTTTCCAGGTCCTCGGCGATGGCGTTGAGACCGTCGCCGAATAGGTGCTCCCCGGCGGCCCACGCTTGCTGCTCGCTTTCTCCAGAGAGGGGTTGTGATCGCACCGCGTGAATGTCGAACCGAAACGTCCGGCCGCAATCGAGCTGCCAGCCGGCGTCGGAGTGTCGGAAGAAAATCGGCGCTTGGGGCCAGACAGGCGAATGCGGCATCCGCGTCGGCGTGATGACGATTTCGTCGCCGGCAATCTGGGCGTCTTTCAGTTGAATGCGTGCCAGCCAGTCCACCATCAAGGCCACATCCGTTTGATCGTTTAGCACAAGTCCGGTGCCCTGCGCTCCAAACTTAGCGACCGCGATTTTCTGAAGTCGGTAGGTGGCCAAATCGCAATACCAGATCAGGTCGGCGATCGTGACGACTTCCGGGGCGGTTTTGGGATTGAAATAGATCAGCTTATGCAGAGCCGCCGGATCGTTATGGTCATACGCGTCGATGAAGGACCGCAGGACTCCGCAACAGGCGTCGAACTGCCATTGGGCAACCTGATTAGGATCGGGCACATCCTCGAGAACGGGCTGATTGTCGAGCAACTGCGGGCCGGAAATAGCCGCCGGCCTTGGGCGAGGACGTTGCAACACGACCGCGGCTGCTGCCGCCGTGGCGAATACCGTTCCCATCGCTGTCTTGATCGCGATCCATTTGAGTTTGTTTCTGGACATCATTTTGGCTGTTTCTTTTGCCAGTGGCAGAGCGGAATTCGCGGTCGCGGTCTTGGTGGCGCCACCACAGACCAGTTGGAATGCGGCATCGGCCAGAGGTGCCGGGGCGGCCTGCGCGGCGCTGGCTGAAAGCAGCGTCGCCAGGGATGTGCTGGCCACCGCCGTTCCGCGGCGTTCGAGCGCGACGCGCACGCGTTCGATGGCACGGGTCAGGCGTTTCTTGGCCGCATGCTGCGAAATCCCCAGAACGCCGCTGACCTGGGCCAGCGGAAGATCGTCGAAGAATCGCAGGAGCAGGACTTGGCGGTCGCGCTCGGGTAAACGAGCCAGGGCGTCATCGAGATGAGGCGAGACATCGGGAGTCTGAGATTGTTCAAGAATTTCGGATCGCATGGCGGCAGCCTCCTTTTCGCGCAGCTTTCGCCGGGCCAGTGACCGCCGGGCATTGATCGCAACGTAGCGCGTGGTGTTGAACAGCCAACCCTTGAGCGTTGGCAGGCTCCGCAAGCTTTCCGCCCGCTGCGCCAGCAGCACGAAGACCGCCTGCGCGATGTCCTGGGCGCTGTGGCAATCCGCGGATTGCCGGACGGCGGCGGCGTAGACGAAATCAATGTGACGCTGAACCAGTTGTCGGAACGCCTCGGCATCGCGATCATTCGCGTAGGCGCTGATAAGTTCGGAATCTGCCATGACCATGCTGGAGCCTCTATCCATGATTGTGCGGTGGGGGCGGCGGCGGGGACAGGAAAATTTTCGAAACAAAAGCCCCAGGAATGCGGATGGTTATGGCGCGCTCGGGGTCAGGGGATTGCGCCATTTCAGACTCGGAAACCGTGAAAAGTCCGCGTCGCTGGAATAAAGCTCACAGCCATATTCGATGGCCAGGGCGGCTAAATGGGCATCGTTAACCAGATTTGCTGCGGCCTGGCCTTCGAGCAAAAGCTTTCGGAAAATGTCCCAATGGCTTTGTGTCGCAACGACAATTCGCACACACGGCTGATTCAGCCAGCGTTGCACGCGGACGATGGCTTGATCAATGGATAGTGGAACGGTCAGCACACGGCGATTGGTCGCAATTCTTAAAAAGGCATTTAGAACAGGCCAGCACAGGCAGACAGGGGCGGCCGCGGATAATTGGGCATCCCACCATGCTCGCGCTATGGCATGTTGGGGACTGGCCTGATCCTCGGCATAAAGCAATAGATTAGCGTCGACGAGGATCACCGAGCATCCTCGCCTTCAGCTTGCGCCAACAATTCCTGGATGTTGTCGTAGCTGAATCCCGCGCGGAGACCCATTTTGCTCGGCTTGGTGCGATATGGTTTAGCCCTAATCGGCTGTTCCATCTGATCCAAACCTGCCCGCAGGGCTTGGTTAATCACCTGCTTAAAGGGCTGTCCAAGCCGCTGCGTCGCTTGTTTGGCGCGCTGGGCGACATCTTCATCGAGAGTAATTGTGGTGCGCATCTAGACATCATAGCATCAATTATAGAGACATCAAAGCATCATCGGAGGAAAACAGACAAACGGGGCTGTTTTTTGGCGTATTTTATTAATTCCTTGCCCCTTCCACCGGAATAAAGAACAAATCGGAAGCGACCATATCCGGATCGAAGTTATATCACCCTCCTCCATCGTCAGACGCGTGGAGGGCGGACTGCGGCCAGCGAGATTGGACCTGTGCCATCTGCAATTGGCGGATTTGCAGTTTGGCGCTTGCGTGATCAACAGCTATTGCGGGCCTCGATCAGAATAGGCGATGAGTTGTTGGACGAAGCTTTAGGCCGTCGCCGTTTTTTGCCGCTTGGGCTTAGGCTCGCGGGGATTGAGCGCCCGCTCGAGGTTTTGCATCGCCTGCTTGAGGCGCTGCTCGTTTTCGACCAATGCGATGCGGACGAAGGTTTCGCCCCCTTCGCCGAAGGCGCGGCCGGGGGCGAGGGCAACTTCGGCTTCCTCCATCATGCGGAGGCAGAAATCGATCGTGCTCTGGCCCTTGAGATGCTCGGCTTTGACCTTGGCCCAGACAAACATGCTGGCGCGGGGCTTTTCGTAAGACCAGCCGAGCTTATCGAGGCCGCGGCAGACGACGTCGCGGCGCTGTTGGTACATTTTGCTCTGCTCGGCCGGAATGTTGGCGTGCTCGCGCATGGCGATGATGCTGGCGATCTGGATGGGCGCGAAGATGCCGTAGTCGTAATAGCCCTTGATGGTCGCCAGCGCTTTGACCATCTCGGCATTGCCTGCACAGAAGCCGATGCGCCAGCCGGCCATGTTGTAGCTCTTGGACATGGTGGTGAATTCGACGCCCAGGTCCTTGGCGCCGTTGGCCGCGAGAAAGCTGGGGGCCTGGTAGCCGTCGTAGCAGATTTCACCGTAGGCAAGGTCGCTGATGATCATGATCCCATGCCGGCGGCACATGGCGATGGCGCGGTCCCAAAACGGCGCGTCAATCGTCATCGACGTGGGGTTGTGCGGATAATTGAGAATCAGCAGCTTGGGCGTCGGATATAGCCCTTCGATCATCTTTTCGATGCGATCGAGGAACGCTTGGTCATTGCCCAGGGGAACACGGATCACATTAGCGCCGGCCATGGCGACGGCATAGATGTGAATCGGAAACGCCGGATCGGGGACAATAGCGGTATCCCCAGGCCCGAGCATGGCCAGGCAAAGGGGGGAGAACCCTTCCTTTCCTCCGGTGGTGGCGAAGGCTTCGGTTTCGGGGTCGAGCTCGACGCCGTATTTGGCCTGGTATTTTTTTGCGACTTCCTTGCGGAGCCCGGCAACGCCGTTGCTGACGCTGTATCGGTGATTGCGCGGATCGCGGGCGGCTTCTGCCAATTTCTGGACAACACTTTCAGGAGTGGGATCGGTGGGATTACCCATCCCCAGGTCGATGATGTCGATGCCCGCGACCCGCTTTTCGTACTTCATCTTGTTGATGCGCCCGAACAGATAGGGCGGAAGCCGGGAAATGCGGGATGAGACGTCGATCTTGAACGGTGGCTGGTTCATGGGGACCTCAATTGTATCGGAAAACAGGGTGCTTTGCGTGAGAAGCGGCGTGGGGCCGCCCAAGGGGTACGCCGGTGACACCACGCCAGGCCCGGGGCCCTAAGGCATGGTGGCCGGCTTGGTCGCCGGTGCGGCCTCGGCCGGAGCGGTCGTCGGCCGGGTGGGGGGTGCATGCAAGGCATCGAGCTGGCGGCGGATTTCCTGCTGGTCGTGGATTTCGCCGTTGTGGGTGGCGTTGAGCGCATCCCACTGCTTGCGAAGAACGGGATCCTGGATCGTCAGGTCCCCCAGGGAAATCTCGCCGAGCTTTTGACGTTCCGCGCCCATGGCGGCCTGGATCGCCTGCTCGCGAAGGGTATCACGCACCGAATCGTGATAATCCTCGTATTTGGCGTGCTCGGGGGGAATTCGCTCCAGGAGCTTGATGATGCAAAAGTGGCCTTTGACCTCAACGATGTCGGAGATCGCGTTGAGCTTGAGGAGAAAAGCGACGTGGCGAAACTCTTCGGGAATGGAGTTGTTGTTCACATTAAAGGGCGGCAACAGGTCGCCGCGGCGGACAGGGCCGTTTGGCGTGCGCATCACGGACAGTTCTTCGAAGGGTTTGCCGGCTTCCCAGTCCGTGTGAACTTTGGCGGCTTCGGCCATGTCGCCGCATTCGATGTACTGAACCCGCACCTTTTCGCCGTACATCAGGTTGAATTGATTGCGGATGGCATCTTCGGTGATTTTCGCGTCGACTTGGGGCGCGGCGATGGCGCGAAGATAGGCGTTGATCTCCATCAGGATGTCGAACTCGGGCTCGCTGAGTTTGTTCTTGTCCAAAACCTGTTGAAGAAGCTGCTGCGCCTCGGCGGGAGTAATGCCGTCATCGGGTTGTGTGGAGGGAGCACCGGTTTGATTGATTTCCTGGACGGCCCGTTTGAGCTGGATCATCGTGAGCCCATGCTCGGCGTCGATGTCTTTGGGGGTGATCACAATCTGAAGCTTGGCGGCTTCCTGTTTAACGACATTGAGCTGAACGAGCTCAAGAAGAACTTTGAGGCCATAACTGTCCATCAGGACCGGCTGGAGGTCCTTGAGGGTGATTTTGTCGCCGCGCACGGTGGCGACGACCTCGTTGTCGATCGTGTTGGCCGGCTGCTGATGCTCAATGGTTTTGGAAGCGGGCTGCGGCGAAGGGGTCACACTTTGGGGGGCAATCGGACCCTGGTCGCTTTTGCAGCCGGCGAGCGTAAGGGCCGCGAATGCAATAGTTAGGGCAAAATTGGGGCTAAAAGGTCGTTCCACGCATGGCTCCGCGAAGTGGCAGGAGTATGGGGACGCCAAGCGGGGTGTCAAGATGAATCGCTTGAACCCGGCCGCCGGAGCAAACACAATCCCAAAAATTGAATGTTATCCATCGGGCGGAAATGAAAGGTATCAAATGAGGCGAATTCGTGTTGTATTGGCGGTTTTAATCTGTGCCTTGGCACGGGTCGGGACGGCTCGTCCGACCTCTCGGCCGATCGAGCAACTCCAGCATGTGGTCATCATCAGCGTGGATGGGCTGCGGCCTGATCTGGCGCTTCGGGCCAACACACCCTTCATCCACACGCTGATGGGGGAGGGATGCTTCAGCTTCTGGGCCCGGACGACGGCCGAATCGGTCACGCTGCCCTCGCATACCAGCATGCTGACCGGCGTGGTGCCGATCAAGCATGAGATTCAGTGGAACAAAGATTTGCCGCTGATTCATCCGGTCTATCCCGCGTTCCCGACGATCTTCGAGTTGGCCAAGCAAGCGGGGTATACGACGGCGATGGCGGCGGGAAAATCGAAGTTCATCAACCTGGCCAAGCCCGGGACGCTGGATTGGCAATTCGTTCCGGACACTGAAAAGATCGAAGATCCGGCGGTGGCGGACGAAGCGGTCCGGATGATTCGCGAGCACCAGCCGGATGTGCTGTTCATCCATTTTCCCAGCGTGGATAACGCCGGTCATGCCAAAGGATGGTCGAGCCCCGAGCAGATGACCGCAATCGCGGGGGCGGACGCCTGTATCGGTCGCGTGCTGGCGGCGCTGGACGAGCAGAAGTTGCGGGAATCGACGTTCATCCTGGTCACGTCCGACCACGGCGGCGCGGGAAAATTGCACGGCCCCGACGATGCGCGGAGCCGTCACATTCCCTGGATCGTCGTCGGTCCGGGGATTCGAGAAGGGCTGGATTTGACGATCTACGGCGATCTCGTGATCGACACGGAAGACACGTTCGCGACGACCGCATATCTGCTGGGGATTCCGGTCCTGCGGCCCGTGGATGGTCATCCGGTGATGCAGATCATCGACCGCTCAGGGCAGGAATTGATGCACGCGCATTCATAGATGGGTTCAGGCTGGCTTGTAAACGGTCACATCTGAAAAACGCTTGAAATCGGCGTCAAAAGTCGCAACCGCGAGCTTTTGCGACGCGGAGGTGGCGGCCAAAAGGCAATCGACGAAATGCATTTTGCCGGTGGCGTACCGGCTTAATGCGTCCAGATGCTTGGCGGTATCGGGGATCTCAATTCCGGGGCTATTCAAAAGCGCGGACAAGACCTGGGCGATCTGGTTTCTAGGCTTGCGATAAAATGATTCCAGCACGAACAGGCATTCCGCCAGAACACTGGGCAAAACAATGAGAATGAGCTCACCGCGGTCGCAGGCCTCGAAAATCCTCCCCGCGGCGGCGGCGTGCTGGGGATGGTCCTGCACGAGATGACGCACCAGGAGATTGGTGTCGAGCAGAAAACGCTGGCTCACTTCAGCCTCTCCTGCGCCGCGCGGCCGGCCCACGTTTTTGCGGCGGCTTGTCGAATCTGCCCGAAGTTTTTGCGGCGGCCCTTATCGCTGGCCAGCGCGCCGGCCAGTGCTTTAGTACCGCCCTGCAAGCGAATGGTGGCGAAGTCGCCTTCCACTTCATAGCGGATTCGATCACCGGGTTTGAGATTCAGGGCCTGACGAATTTCCAAAGGGATTGTGGTCTGACCTTTACGCGTAAGGGTGGAGTGGGTCATGGCCATGTGCCTTGTGGTGTGCCAGAATTCCTTACCTTCCATATTATTCCTTACCCAACGATAATTGCAAGGAAAAGAATAGCAATCCAATCGTTATCGGATATTTGCCGGTAATGTTTGAGCGGGTTAACCTAAACCCATGTCCATCATCGGCCACGGCATCGACATCGTCGAAACATCGCGCATCCGCCGGCTTTATGATGAGCATGCCGAGCGGTTTTTGGACCGCGTCTTTACGCCGCGCGAGCAGGAGTATTGCAAAGCCAATCCCAAGCGGTTTTACGAGCATCTGGCAGGTCGGTTCGCGGCCAAAGAAGCGGTGCTGAAGGTATTGGGAACGGGCTGGCGCGGGGGGATCGCCTGGACGGATATTGAAATCGTCAAAGACGTCAGCGGACAGCCGGGCGTTCAGCTCACCGGGGAATGTGCTCGGATTGCCACGGGGCTCGGGATCAGCCGCTGGCATGTGAGCCTCAGCCATATCGAAACGCACGCGACGGCCAGCGCGATTGGGATGAAATAAATGCCGCCATGGCGGCTCGCCTCGGTTGCTGCCACGCATCTCAACAGCAGGTACTGGTTCAATTTGAAATTAAATAGTTTTTTCGACGACTTTTCCGCATTCTGGGCAGCGGTCGGGGGTGGATCGGAGGTCGTAGCCGCAGACTGCGCAACATGGATGTTCCAAGTCCCGAGTACGTGACGCCACATGAATTCCCCGAGCTGCTGGCGCAATACTAAAGATCAGAATGGGTAGCCACCACGGCATCCAAAGATTCCAACCGCCGGTGAACCTCGTATATTCGATTCTTAAAATGTCCCAATGCCGAATCAGCGCCAAGCCGCCATTGCCATTATCGTAAGCAAGTTGGAAACGACCCCCGACTGATCCAAATGTCCAAAACACTTGCCCTGGTGAAGAATCGCCCCATCCGGTCAAATAGAGATCATTCCGCGTATATAACCACGCAGCAATGCAACCCACAACGAGAAGCACCGACATCGCCGCAATCCCATTGAACACCCATCGGCGAAGGCGTTTCATCCCCCGCTATTCTACCCGCCAGACCGTGCTACAATGCCCCAATAGCCAAGAAGCCCCACAATCCCAACCCACACAGGGACGTAAAGGCAATCCAGTATCCCTAGCCCCGTTGACGACGGAGCAAGCCTTAGACGGGCTGCTGAAGGTGAAGCTATCCGATGTAAAGAAGCCGGAAGAGCAAGAGAAGCGGGCGGGGAAGAAGCGGAAGTGATGAAACCGCATAAGCTCGATTACACCCCACCCCAACCACGCAAATACGGCCTCATTATTCTGTTCAGCGCCGAACAGCATGCCCCCCCTGCAAGGGCTGGAAACACCTGCCGTCGGCATGATACCCTGTCCCTTGCGCCACGCCGGCCTGCCAGGTTGTTCGGTTGTTATCGAGGTGATCTCCATGATTCGCAAGCACCTTTTCATCGCATTATTCAGCGGTTGTTTGGCCGTCTCCCTGACCCGCGCTGACGATGCGCCCACGACCCAGCCGCAGGCGGATACCGCGCAGCCCGCCACCCGGCATTCGGAGCTGCTGGGCGCTAAATTTTCCAGCCATTTGTACGGGATCGAATTTTATCCGCCCGCCAACTGCACCGAGATTCACAAGCCCACCCCCGACACGATCGTCGAGTTTATTCAGGACGAATACAACTGGCGGCTTCAGGTCTCGCTGGTCCGTCTCGAAAAATCGATTCCCCTGACCATTCACAACGACCAGTTCGGCCAGAAAACCGACGGCCTGCTCGAGATGACCCTGGACAACATCCGCCGCGGGACGCCGGGTGTTTCCGTGCTGCGAAACGAGGTGATCAACGCCGGCCGCATCAACATCGGCATGATCGCCGTGCGCTATTTCGGGCCGGGGCACCAGCGCCTTCTGACTCAGCAGGCGCTGGTCGAAGTGCCCGGCGTGGATAACCGCCTCTATTATTTCTTCGATCTGACCGTCCCGGGCAAGCCGGAAGCGGAGCCCGACGAGATCATCAATCCCGCGGAACTGCTCGCCTCCAAAACGTTCTCGCAGGTCATTGATTCCATCAACCTGCTCGACCGCACCAACCTCGTCGAGGATCAGCGCCAGCGGCTGTACAGCACGCGCTCCCTGTTTGTCCTCTGGGACAGCGACCATTTTCATGCCATCCACGCCGCCCTGATCCCCGAGCAGTGGACGCGAATCGTGAAGGACAACGTCGACGTCGGCTACAGTTACACCGTGCAGAAGCTGGACGAGAACAACAAGATGCCGGATCAGGCGGTTCTGCGCATCGGCACGCGCACGCACTTGAAGACTTCGCCGACAGAACAATGGGATTTTCAAACTTGGGTGAACAGCACCGTGGACCGCACGCATGAGAGCTGGACAACCAGCGCCCGCTGCACGAACGTCAAGGGCGAGGAATTGGACAATTTCACGCAGGTGGGCTCCAGTGACGAGCAAACCAAGGCGGTCCCCTTGGAGAACAAGAGCAAGGGCAACGGCCTGCTCAACCTGCCCGATGCGCAGGACAACGGGCCGCTGGGGCAGGGGAATGTGGATATTGAGACGGTCCGATCCCTGGAGATCCTGACCACCCACAATAAAGCAAAGTTGACCCCCATGCGGCAGGACGTGCCGGTGTTTTATATCCCGCAGGCATTCAGTTCCATCCTGCCCAATCTGCTGCCGCTGAACCGTCCGCACGCGTACATGTTCGCGACCTTTGTGACCAACGCGCCGGCCAGCGCCGGGGTCATCAGCGCCCGATACACCGATGTGCTGGCGCCCCAGACCGTCCATTTCAACGGCCAGGATTGCCAGGCCGTCCCGGTCAATGACAAGATCGGCCTCGACGGCCCGGTGACAACTTACTACTTCACCCCCGACGGCAAATTCATCGGAGCCACCTGTACGACCGTGGAGGACAATAAGCCGTCCACCCAGACGATGGTCGCCACCGACGCCCCGACCCTTCAGCGGCTCTGGGATCACCCCGATCTGACGATCTCGAAGTAACTTCACCCCGGCGAAAACGGGAAATGGCCCGATCTTCGCGGAATTTCTGGCATCGCCGCCGCCTTTGGGCCGATAACTAAAGATGGAGTAATCGCAAGACCATGGTGCGCGCGCTGGGAAAAACGATGGTGCTGATGCTGCTGATCCTGGCCGGATCGGTCGCGCTGTATGTCTATCACCGCCAAAACTCTGCCGAGCATCAAATCCAGGTTTTGGAAGAGCAGAACCGCGAGAAGGACGAGGTCATCGGGCGGCTCAAGACCGAACGGCGCGTGGCGCGCGTGCTGGTCACCGATCAGAAGACGGTCAACGGCAGGCTTCTAACCACCCTGTTGTTCGTCGAATATCGCCGCGACGGATCGGCGCTGCCGGCCCGGCAATTCGTGATCGACGGCGACGAAGTCCACTTCGACGCGCAAATCGTCAAATTCAAGGATGAATACGTCGAGGCCGGCGACCCGCTGCGCGGCCAGAGCATCATGTTGTTCACGCGGATTTACGGCGCGCATCAGGCGCCGGCCGATGGGTTCCCGATCGACGAGCCGGGCCATATCCCGGAATTTTATCGGGGGATCGATCCGAAAATTTCCCAATTCGAGCAGGGAATCTGGGCCGATTTCTGGAAGCTGTACAACGATCAGGACGCCCGGGAAACCCGCGGCATCCGCGGCCTCCACGGAGAGGGGCTCTTCGGCATGTTTGAGAAGGGGCACGTCTACACGATCACACTCCGGCCCGATGGGGGAACAATTAATGAGGAGCCGGTGGACCCAATGTACCGCCAGGCGATGGGGGAAAAATAACGGCTACACGCCCGCCCCCGCCTTCACCACCACAAAAAAATGATGATACGGGCATTCCGTTGGCTGAAATTCTTGCGCCACCATAAACCCCGCCGCGACCAGCTTTCTCATGAAATCCCCCGTCCGCACATTCGCCTCCAACTCCCAATGATGCTGATCCGGCGTGCGAAACGGCTTGCCCAGCCGCGACGGCAGCGTCAGCGATCGAATCCGCGTCGATTTCCAACTGTGCCAACCCACCAATAGCCGCCGCCGCAGTGTCGGCACCGAAAGCACACCCCCCTTCTTGCTCACTCGATGAAGCTGCTTTAGCGCCCGATCCACTTGCTCGAACGGAATGTGCTCCAGCACCTGGCAGCAGACAAACGCGTCAAACGCCCCATCCGCTGCCGGAATGTCCGTCACCGATCCGACCAGGTCCGGCGCAAGACGCCCATCGAAATCCAGCGTCGTCACCGCATGCCCGAGCTTCCGCAGCAACTGCGTCGCCAGGCCCGACCCCACTCCGACTTCCAGCACTGATGCGCCGGGGAATTTATTATGCAGGCTCAGAAATTGATGCGCGATTGACGCCATCCGCCCGGCGTCCAGATATTCCCCCGGATCGTAATGCGACGGATCCACCTGCGGCGCATGCTCGGGACGATCATTCGAAGCGGCTTGAGACATTTGAGCCTTCCCCTCGCTTACGCCCATCAGGCGATATCCGCGAACGTCCGCTCCATCCGGCGGAAATAATACAACCCCCCGACCAGCAGAATCGCCACCATCCCCACCGACGCCAGCAGCATTCCCGAAGGGCGCTCCGTTCCCAGCACGCACCAGCGGAATCCTTCGACCGCGCCCGACATCGGATTGACGCTCAGCAATACGCGAACCCACAACTTCTTGAAATGGCTCGCCGGATAAATCACCGGCGTCACGAACAGCCAGAATTGCACCAGAAACGGCACCACGTACCGAACATCCCGGAACTCCACGTTCAACGCTGACAGCCACAGCCCCACCGCCAATGCCGCGAGAAACGCCAGCACGACAAACACGGGCGCCAGAAAAATCATCGGCGATGGCGCCACGCGATAAAACCCCATCATCAGCCCCAGCACCACCAGCGAGATCGCAAAATCGATCAGCGATGTCACCACCGCCGCCAGCGGAATCACCAGGCGGGGGAAGTAAATCTTCGTGATGAGCTGCTGGCTCCCCACCAGACTATTGCTCGCGTTCGTTACCGACGTCGCGAAAAGCTGCCATGGCAGCAAACCCGCGAAGAAAAAGATTTGCGGCGTCACCCCCGCCGGCGCATAGCCTGAAAAGAAGACCACAAACACAATCGTATTGGCCAGCGGCTGAATGATCGCCCAGGCCGCCCCCAGCACCGTCTGCTTGTACCGCACCCGGACGTCGCGCAGCGCCAGCGTCCAGAGCAGCTCCCGGTATTCCCACAAATCCTTGAAATGGATCGGTTGCCACCCCGAACGCGGCTCCAAAATGATCTTTCCCCCGCTGCCGGCTGGAGTCCCTTTTTGTGCTGGAATTTCTGATGCCAGGCTCATTTGCGCTCCACTCTTGCCGAAGTCTATCGGCCCCCGCAAAACGGTTCAAACACTCCAATAAACCCGGCGTTTGTGGAGTAAAACCCGGCTTGGGACGATGTTGGCTGGTATGGACCTTTTGCCGCTCGAAAAGCCGGCTCTGACCCACAGCCCAAATCCCCAGCGGTTCTGGGTCCGCCCCAGGCCTTCCCTCCCTGTCCTAGCCTCCGCCGTTTTCCCCTCCGGCACTCCCACGAGTCCCCCTACCCGCGCCACCCTTT
>CAZCKE010000008.1:0-23948 GCA_964499005.1 uncultured Tepidisphaeraceae bacterium | reverse complement strand
GCCCTGTTTGAGGAATTCAACGGGGGTGGGGGGGGAAGTGTCGGGGGGGGAAGGGGGGGGGGTGGGGGGGATTCGGCAATTTTTGCGCGGTAGGGGAGGGGAAGGATTTGCGATTTTCAATTTTCGATTTGCGATTGGGTGGGACACGGCGGCGAAGTCGCTCGGCTCTGTGGGGTTTTGGGAAAAGGGGGGAGGAGATCAAAAGGGAGGAAGGAAGAGGGATTGGGGGAGAAGATATGGCTGTAAAGCTTTATTTTAAATCAAGTTACAGCGATCGTGTTTTATGGGGTTTGTTGGTAGACAAACAAACTTTATGGCGGTTTTTAAGCGATGGGGAGGGTTCGAGGGGATTTGGAGCGTGCAGAATCGGCTCGAAATTGCGCGCAATTGATGCGTTTTGGGCCCGAGTGAGCGTTTAATGCGAGTAGCAGGTATTGAGTGGGCTTCTTTGAAGAACAAATTCACAAATTCAAATGTCGGGGGCGGGGAGCACGCTATCAGGCCTCGTTCGACAAGCTCACGGCAGGCAAAAGTTGCTCCCACCCGACGGCCCCGACCCCACTCCTTTTGCCCTCAGCCGTTCAAGGGAGACGCTGCACTTCAGTGCTTTCTGGAAGCATCACGGTATGCGGGGAGTGGTGATTTTTTCGTGGATGGACTTGTATCCGCAAGAGAGAATTATGGAATGGAGCGTGTCATGAATGGCGGATCATGGGCACGAGGGGTTGGGATTGTGTGGGGGATTCTGGTTTGGAGTTCGATTGGCGCGGGGCAGACGACGGTTCCTTCAACGCAGCCGTGGAAGAGCGAGACGGCGCAGGCGCTGGACCGAGCCCGTGGAGATTGGGCGAAAACACAGGAGTTGCAGAACGAGTATGACAAGATGGGTTATCGATCGGTGCCGGTCGATAAGCGGGCGAAATGGTTTGATCAGATACCGCCAGATGAGCGCGCGAGGCTTGTCCCGCTGATGACGGGGCATTTCGAGCTTCATGGAGATCTGATCGAGTTGTGGCAGCGGTCAGGCGACCCGGGGCCAATCCCGAAAATTGATCCGACGGCGCTGGACGACCATGCGGCGGAAATTCTGGAGTACTACCGAAATTGGATCGAGAAGGGTCCAGGGGATAAGGATGCAGCGGTCCGAGCGGCGGTCCCGGCGAACATTGCTGCAACGCAGGGCCGCTACTGTTTTTTGGCGGTAAATGTGCTTCAGCGGGAAATCTGGATCGAAGGCGCAGGAATGGGCATCCTGATCGATCCTTCATGGGCAAATCCGGAAATGACCACAGGAACTCAACAGCAGTATCACATGGTGTTTAGCGAGTGGTACGACAAACACAAAAAGGACATGGTATGGGACAAGAAGATACAGGAGTTTTGCGACGCCGATGGCGAGGCTTTTCATTTGAAGAAAGTTTACTACGAGTTCGTAAAGGATAAGGAGATGAATTACCAGATAACGCCGCGCGACATCGCGGAGGATCAACTGGTGGTGGAGACGAGCAAGCTCTACGGGGCGCTGACTTCCAAGAAAAAGCAGTGGGTGATGACGGCGGCATTTTGCATCTCCAAGCGACATGGGCCCAAATTGATTGATCCGGACTTTTCGAACACCCAGTGGAAGGGAATGGCTTTGCGCGACATTGTGTGGCTGAGGCAGCAAGACCACGAGACATTGGTGGAACTGGATGAGTATTTTAGTTTTTTCAACGACCTCATGCCGCAGGATGAGCCAGTGGATTTGGATAAGAATTGAGGCGATGGCTTGTATGGGGCGCGGGGAGCGAATCATGACTTGTGGTGAATGAGCGCGAGGAGGCGGGCATGATCGTTTATGGAACGCGAATGTTGGGACGGGTGGATCGGGTGCCGGGGATGTTTGTGGTCGCGACACAGTTTCAGCATGTCAACGCGATTCCGCTGTTTCCGTTGAGGACGTACATCGTCGTGTCGGAACAGGACGGGAAGTTTCGAGGGGTGCGGATTGGGATGAATGCCAAGTCGGTGCTGCTGGGGCTGGGGCGTGCGTGGGGGTTTGCGGCGGTTTTAGTTTCCGGCATCGCGCTGGCGGCAGCGCTGGGGAGCAGCAATGCGAGGCAGGATGCGGCGGAGCCGGGGATTGCGGCGGGGAGCATTGCGATCGTATGGGCGATCTTGATGTGGCTGCCCAAGTTCAAGAGGGCGACGCGGGAGCGGGCAATGGAGCTGGGGAGGATGATGAAATGGAACGAAGAGGCGATGGAGAGAATTGGGGCGGTTTATGATTCGATGGAGAAGAAGGGGACAATGATGATGCCAGCAAAGGGGATGAAGCTGGTGCAGCCGAAGGCGGTGAAATCGGGTGTGTATGTGCATCCGTTGCCACAGCGGGCGGCTCCGCCGGCGCTGGCGCCAACGCAGGCAGCGGTGAATCCGGTGGCGGAGGTTTTGCCGGGGGATGGGAATATTGAGGCGGGCGGTAAGAAGGCGGGGAATTTGGGGTCGGAGTTGTTGGATTTGTGAGAGGGGGATGGGGGTTGAGCGGGCGGTGCGGTTGGATTTCGTCAGGAGAGATTTAGGCGGAGCTTTTGAAAGGCGAAATCGCAGAGCAGGGGAGGCGGGAGACAACCCATCAGGCCCCCGTTCGACAAGCTCACGGCAGGCAAAAGTTTTCTCTCCCACCTCCCCGCACCCCACCGCCCTCTTTCCGCTTCCCCTCACCCGTCCAAGAGGAAAGAGAAAGATATGGGCGCGGATGCGGATTTGTGTTGTTAGCGGCTGGATGATTGTGGAGTAGCGGCAGCGGCGAATTGTTTGACGCGCTGGAAGAGGAGAGGATCGCCGACGGAGAAGATGTTGTTGTGGCCGGCGCCTTGGATTTGGACCTGGATGACTTTGACTTTCGCGGCATGGGCCAACTGGCCGCACATGTCCGGGGGAACCAATTGGTCTTGTGTCCCGTGAAACATGAGGATCGGACAGGGGACGTCGGGAATTTTTTTGATGTTGTCGAAGCGAGAACTGAGCAAGATTGAAGCGGGAGCGTAAGGAAACATGTGCTGGGCCACATCATCGATGTTGGTGAAGGCACTGATGGTGACGAGATGGGCGATGGGACGACGGCTGGCCAAGTCGATGGCGACGGCGGAGCCGAGAGACCAGCCGACGGCGGTGAGGCGCGAGGGATCGATGCCGGGGCGAGTGAGAAGGTAGTTGTAGGAGGCGTCGGCGGTGGCGCAGCAGCCGGCTTCGCTGGGTTTGCCGGAGCTGAGCCCGTATCCCTCGTAGTCGGGCATGAGGACGTCGAAGCCGCCGCGGCGGAATTGATTGAATATCTGACGGCAGTTGGCCATGCAGACGCCGTTTCCGTAGAAGAAGAGGAGGGTGGGCCGGCTGGTCGGGAGCAGGTGGGCGTCTTTGGCAGCTTTGCCGAACACGGCGGCGATTTTGGTTCCGTCCTTGGCGGTGAGGGAGAGCAATTCGTCGGTGGGACCGGTATGCCAGGCGGCCTGGGGAGTGCCCTGGGTGGCGGAGCCAGGGAAGACGAGGGATTCGTCCAGCGTGCGAGCTGGTTGCGTGGAGCTTGTCGAGTTGCCATCGCCCGCGGTGGTGACGCCGACAAAGGAAAAGAGTACCGTGATGAGCACACATTGCTCAACCACGTGGGACAAGGGGAAGCGGCGACATGTCATGGAGTTGACCCATTCTAAATGGGCAACCACGATTCGGAAACACCGTGAATAACGCGCGTCGCACGCGACGCGGCTAAAAGTAACGCATGTGTTCCAGAATCGCGGACGGTTATTCAGGGTTTGATGCGGGGAAGGTGTTTGGTGCGGCGGGAGTGGATTTTGGTTTCGACGCTCTTGATGTAGTCGGCGGCGTTTTTCTGGGTGTGGATCTGAGCGAAATTTTTGTGAAGCGCATCGTGGCCGGCGGAGGGAGTGGTTTTCAAATCGCAGGCCAGCGCGAGGGCCAGGAATGATTTTTGATTGTCGGACAGGGGAGCGTTGTCGCGAGCGGCGGACGCGAGGGTTGTCATGGCCTGGGGCGGGGAAGCGACGGCGGAGTCGGGCGCGGGAGGCGGAAGTGTTGGCGGGGCATCGGATGCGGACAACCGAGGAGCGGCGAGGTTCAGGGCAACATCAAGAGATTTGGCGGCAGCATCGCGCGCCGTCAGAGGCGCAAGGCCAAATCGTTTTTCGACGGTGGCCAGGACGGAAGAGTGATCGAAGATGGTTGAGGGATCTTTGAGATCGGAGCCAATGACCGTGCCGGCGCCGGTGTAGGCGGAGATGACCAGGGCGGGGACGCGAATGCCGAGGCGATCGAAGGCGAAAGGGAATTGGGGATCTTTGTAGCGATCGTCATCGCCCGTGGGGACGGTTGGCGGAGGAGAGACGTGATCGAAGAATCCGCCATGCTCGTCGAAGGTCACGATCAGCATCGTGTCGGACCAATATGCGGAATTGCGAAGGGTTTCATAGACATCCTTAACGAGGGATTCGCCTTTGCGGATGTCGTTGAGGGGATGCATGGAGTTGCCGCATTGATAGTTGTTGCCGGTGTCGTAGTTGGGCTCGATGAAGGTGTAGTCGGGAAGTAGGCCTTGCTGGACATCGGCGGCGAAGTTGGACATTTCGCGGAAATGACGGGTGAAAGGATCGACGTAGGCGAGGCGGATGCTGTCGATGCCGGCGGGCTGGGGGAGGCCGTCGTGGTAGATGCGCCATTCTTTGCCGGCGTTGCCGAGGCTTTCGTAGATCGTTCCTTTTGGAAAGGAATATCCGAGCGCGATCTGGGCATCGCTGGGGCTGTCGGTAAGTCCGCCACTGGTGGCGGCGTGGACGAAGAAGCGGTTGGGCCAGGTGGGGCCGGGCAGGGAGGAGTACCAGAAGTTGAATAGAGCGAATTGTTGGATGAGGGCAGATAACACGGGCAACTGGGCGGGCTGGAAGCATTGCATAACAAGCTGGGCCGAGGCGAGAGGCTGCTGGGCCTGTTGAAGGGCGTTGAAGAGGAAGCCGTTCATGGGGGCGGGACTGGTTGGCGCATTGGGATTTGAGGGATTGGCGCGGGAGGGGCCGAAGAGTTGGAATTCGACATCGGCAAATTCGTGATGGGGATCGAAGGGCATTGCATAGCGGGTGGCCGTGTCGATGGGGACCGGAATTGATGCGGAATTATTGGGGTCGGGGAGGTTGGAAAACTCGTGGCCGGTGATTCCAGCGATGGCCGGGTTGATTGTTTTTTGATAGCCGACGAGATGATCGAAGGAACGGTTTTCGAGCATCAGGACGACGAAGCGATTGATGTTCTGGAACGCTTGGGGAACCGGGGGCATGTTGGTCTCCGTTTAGGCTGGGGAGTCGGCGGACGCTGAAGGTTTGTTGGAGCCGGACCCATTTTTATCGCCGGCGCCGCGCGGGGCGTTCTCTTTGGCTTGAGCATCAGTCGCTTTGGGGGAGATGCGGCAATGACGGGAGATGAGAGAGAGGGTGCGCGCGGTACTTCTCAGGACGGCGTCGGAGACCTCCTTGACGGTTTCGAAGCGGACTTCGCCGCGCTGGCCGAGGAGCATGAGGTAGGAATTCCAATTATAGATGTCGGTGAACCAGCAGAAATAGGCGGCTTGAAGCTGGGCGAGGTCGGCACGGCTGGCCTGGAGGTAAAGGGGCGGATTGGAGAAGAAGAACGTGATGAGCTGGAGGGTGCCGACGGTTCCGAAGGCGGCGTCAATGAGGGGCGATCCGCCCATGAGGGCATGAATGACGGCGGTGATGACCAAGGCGATGCCGAAATAGAAGGCGATCTGGTACATGCGCATGGTAGAGCGGAAACCGACGTCGATTTGGGAGATGGTCTGTTGGAGGCCGTCCTTGAAGGCGTCGATCGTCTTGGCGGTGGTTTGCATTTGATGCTGAAGAAACTCCGGCGCGGTATTTTGGGCCTGGCAGCCGGTGGCGACCAACTGCAGGATCATGCGAAATTCGTCGCGGTCTTGCTGGGATGTGATGCCAACTTGCGCGACGGTGGCGTCGAAGGATTCGTCGAGCTGTTTTACGACGGCGGGATCGCGGACGGCGGCGACGAGCAGGGAGATCGGGCTGAGAGTGGTTTGCTGCGACATTTGAGTGCCTCAATATCAGATGAGGTGGACAACCCCATGAATGAAGGGCAGTATACACTCGCAGGCAAACCGTAACGAGTTTTACCGCGATTGAACATGGCTGGCGAATGGAGTGGTTATTTCGATAATGGAGGGCGGTCGGCAAGAGCGATAAGGAGACTTCGATGGTGAAGCTGGGCGGCGGGGTGACGAGGATTTCGGCGGGTTTGATCGTGGTTTGGGGCGTTTGGGCTGGGGCACAGACGACGGTTCCGGCGACGGCGCCGGATTATTCGTCGAGGATATTGACGCCCGCGGCGCCGGCGACGCCGAGGATCAATGGGACGCGGGTGTATGGGGAAAGGCCTGGGAGGCCGTTTTTGTTTACGATCCCGGCGACGGGGGATCGGCCGATGACATTTTCGGCGACGGGACTGCCGGAAGGGTTGTCATTGGATGGGGCAAGCGGGCGGATTACGGGGAGCGTGAACCATGCGGGGGAATTTGACGTCAAGCTGACGGCGACCAATTCGCTGGGAAGCGATACGAAGAATCTGCACGTGATCATTGGGGACAAGATCGCGCTGACGCCGCCGATGGGCTGGAATAGCTGGAATTGCTGGGCGTGGACGGTGAGTCAGGAGAAGGTGCTGAAGTCGGCGCGGGCGATGGCGGCCTCGGGGCTGGCGAATCATGGATGGACATACATCAACATTGATGACTCGTGGCAGGGTACGCGCGGGGGAGAATTCAACGCGCTACAGGGGAACGAGCGGTTCCCGGACATGAAGGGATTGTGCGATCAGATTCATGGGATGGGATTGAAGGCGGGGATTTATTCGACGCCGTGGCTGGGGTCCTATGCGATGTTTCAGGGGGGAAGCTCGTCGCGGCCGGATGGAGGGTGGACGCCGCCCCCGGCGAACAATCGGTTTCCCAATCCCGATCCGAATAAGACGTTTGGAAAGTATCCGTTTGCGAGCAATGATGCGAAGCAGTGGGCGGCGTGGGGGTTTGATTATCTGAAGTATGACTGGAACCCTATTGATGTGGCGCATACCAAGGAGATGTCGGATGCGCTGATCGACAGCGGGCGGGATTTTGTGTTCAGCCTGTCGAACGGGGCGCCGTTCAATCGTGCGAAGGACTGGACGGAATTGTCCAACGCGTGGCGGACAACGGGGGACATCCGGGATACTTGGTACAGCATTGCGAGCATCGGATTTGCGCAGGCGCGGTGGGCGCCGTTTGGAGGGCCGGGGCATTGGAATGATCCGGACATGCTGGTGGTGGGATGGGTGGGTTGGGGGCCGCAGCTTCATTCGACGCAGTTGAACGCGGATGAGCAGTACACGCATATTTCGTTGTGGTGTCTGTTATCGGCGCCGATGCTGATCGGGTGTGATCTGGATCGGCTGGATGCATTTACGCTGAACCTGCTGACCAACGATGAGGTGCTGGCGATCGATCAGGATGCGGGCGGGAAAGAAGCGGTGAAGGTGGCGGAGCAAGGGGAGACGATCACGATTGCGAACCCGCGCGGCAGGCGCAGAGCCGGAGGAGGAGGCGGCGGCGGGCGGGGATTGCAGTATGTGCCGGGGCAGGTTTGGGCTAAAGAGCTGGCGGATGGGTCGCAGGCGGTAGGATTGTTTAATCTTGGGAACCAGGAGATGACTGTTACGGCGGATTTTTCGGCGCTGAAGCTGTCCGGGAAGCAGGTGGTCAGGGATTTGTGGAGGCAGAAGGATTTGGGAACGTTTGAGGGGAAATTTGAGGCCACCGTGGAACCCCATGGGGTTGTGCTCGTAAAGATTAGTCCCGCATCGTGATCTTTCTTTTGTGGTCATTGCGGAAAGAAGCGGTTGCGCTTTTGGTTGGATTTGCGCTAGCCGTGGGCTAGAATTCTGCCCTGTTCCCGGGCGCCGATCCGATAATAAGAATGAGGCGCATTGGCTGAGCCGGCCCCAGCGGGAAGGACGAACTACGAATGGCGATTGACCCGCGTTTTTTGGCTGAATCCGGGCGCGAAGTCTTTACCGGCAACGAGCTTCTGGTAAAGGGCGCGCTCGAGACCGAGGGGGGGGTGCACCTCCTGACGGGGTATCCGGGGTCGCCCGTCGCGGGGTTCTTCGATGTGCTGGGGGATTTGGCGGATTTGCTTAAATCCAAAGGTGTTCGGGCGTTTCAGGCCAACAATGAAGCGTTGTCCGTGGCGGCCGTGAACGGCAGCCAGATGGTGCCGGCCCGCGCGATCGCGACGTTCAAGAGCGTGGGCGTGCATGTCGCATCGGATGCGCTGGCATTGGGGAATCTCGCCGGGGCTCATGCGCAAGGCGGGGCGCTGATCGTCATGGGGGATGATCCTTGGTGCGACAGTACGCAGGTGCCGGCGGACAGCCGATTCATTTGCGAACATTTGCGAATGCCCGTGGTGGAGCCGGGGACGCCGCAGGAATTGAAGGATTGGATCGGGCTGGGGTTTGGATTGAGCCAGACGGCGGGGTTGTACATCGGATACATCGTGACGGTGGCGCAGGCGGATGGGGGCGGGTCGGTGATGTGCCGGGCGAACCAGTTTCCGGTGGTGAACACGAACAAGCCGATCGATCTGGCGACGGCGGGCATTGATCTGGGGAAGGTGCTGCTGCCGCCGAGGACTTGGCAGAGGGAGCGGCTGTTTCCCAAGCGGTTTGCGGAGACGATGGCGGCGGCGCGGAGGGTAGGGATTAATCGAATCTGGGCGGCAACGAGCGGGGAATTTGTGGGGACGCAGGCGCCGATCGGATTTATCGTGACGGGGATGGGCGGGCCGTATCTGCGGCACGTGCTGGCGGACCTGGGGCTGGAGGGGGTTTTCCCGATTTTGCAGATGGGGATGAGCTATCCGGCGGACGTGAGCCTCGTGAAGGAATTTGCGGCGCAGTGCCGGACGATGATCGTCATTGAGGAGCGGCGAAGCTTTTTGGAGAAGAATATCCGCGACGGGCTGTTCCACAGCGTTGCGCAGGAAGAGGCGGCGTCTCTCCCGGCCCGTCTATTCGGCAAAATGTTCCCGGGCGGAATTGAGGGGATTGCGGAGACGCGGGGGCTGAATTTCTCGGTGCTGGCGCAGAAACTGATCCCGCTGATCCAATCGACGGAGCAGCTCGCGCCGCAGCGGCGCAATGGACGGCTGACGCGCGTGATGGAACGATTGCGGGCGGCGAGCCGGCCCAAGCTGGATGTGCTGACGAGCAGCGTGGTGTCGAGGACGCCGACGTTCTGCCCGGGGTGCCCGCATCGGGACAGCTCGGCGGCGCTGCTGGAGCTTCGCAAGAACCTGGCGGATCCGAAGTACATGCAGCGGCATCACGGCAGCGGGCCGGTGGACCTGGTCGCGCATGGGGACACGGGGTGCTACACGATGCTGATGTTCGCTCCAACCGAGCAGCTCATGCACAATTACAGCGGCATGGGGCTGGGGGGCGGGACGGGGTCGGGGATCGATCCGTTCATTACCAATAAGCAACTGGTCTTCATGGGGGATGGGACGTTTTTCCATTCGGGACAGGTGGCGATCAGCAATTCGATCAAGGCCGGGCAGGACATCACGTACATCATCCTGGAAAATAAGACGACCGCGATGACGGGGCATCAGGAGCATGCGGGGACCGAAATCGATCTGCTGGGAAATCGGTCGTATATCCAGGACATCGAGCAGATCGCCCGCGCGATGGCGGGAACAAGCCCGCTGACGGTGGTGAAGCTCTCGCCAGCGAATCGGGCGCCTTACAAAGCCGAACTGGAGAAGGCGATCTTGGCGGATGGGGTGAAGGTGGTCATCGCCGACAAAGAGTGCGGGATCACGCATCACCGCCAGGTGTTCAAGCAAGAGCGGAAGATTATCAAGGATCACGGGTATTTGCCGAGCAAGTCGCACATGAACATCACGCCGGAGGTGTGCGAGAATTGTCTGGAGTGCACGAAGGCGACGGCATGCCCGGGGCTGACGAGCGTGGAGACGGATTATGGGAAGAAGATCGACACCGATCTGACGTGGTGCGTGAACGACGGGGCGTGCGAACGGGTGCGGACAAGCAATGAGTACGCGGAATCGGTGCAGCCGTGCCCGAGCTTTGAGCAGGTGACGGTGTATCGGAGCAAGAGGCGGCGATACACGCTGCCGAACATGGAGTTGGCGAACTTGCCCGAGCCGAAGCTGACGCGCGAATTGAATGAGGGGGATGCATGGCGCGTGCACATGAGCGGCGTGGGTGGCATGGGGATCGGCGTGGTCGGGGCGATCCTGGTGCGGGCAGGGCACAAGGAAGGGTATCACGTCGTATTTCAGGACAAGAAGGGTTGGGGGCGCCGAAACGGGGGGTGTTTTGAAAAGATTACTTTTGTGGGGAGGGGAAAATTGAAGGGGGCGGACCCGGGGATTACGGGATGGATTCCGTACGGGCGGGCGGATTTGCTGCTGGGGATCGATATTCTAGAGGCGGCGCGGGCGATCGATCCGCGGGAGCAGTTCCGGGTGGCGTCGCAGCAACAGACAGCAGTAGTGCTCAACCTGCACAAGCAGCCGACGGTTTACACGCTGCTGGGGAAAGATGATTTTGATCCGGAGCAGCTTCGGGATGAGATTTACCTGCACTGCGACACCGAGCGGAGCTTTGCGGCGAACCTGGCCGATATCTGTGAGAGGCGGCTGGGAAGCAAACAATTCGTGAATATCATGATGCTGGGGGCGGCCTATCAACTGGGATTGATCCCGGTGTCGGGGCGGTCGATCGCCTGGGCGATCAAGGACACGATCCGGCGCGAGCATCGGCGGAACATCAAGGCGTTTAACATCGGGCGCAAGCTGGTGCTGGAGCCCAAGGCATTACCGAGCAAACCGCAGCCGCAGACGTGGGATCAATTGCTGACGAATAAGCTGAGGATTTTGCGGAAGACGAGGTTTCGAGGAGCGGTGATCTCGGAGAAATTTGAGAAGCTGGTGAACAGCGCGATGCAACAGATGAGCCAGTTGCCGCCGGGGGCGAAGTATGACCTGGCGCTGCGCATGTATGACCTGATGCAATATGAGGATTTGGGATTGGCGCGGGATTACGCCGAGAGCGTGCGGCGGATTTACGTACAGGACCGAGCGAGCCGGTCATATGCGGCGACGATCGCGGTGATCTGGAACCTGGCGAAGGTCATGCTGATCAAGGATGAGCCGTATGTGGCGTATCTCCTGACGCGGTATGAGAAGAAGCAGCGCGATCTGGTCAAGTACAACGTGGACGTGCAGAACGGGGACCGGCTAGCGTATCGACGGCACAACTGCCCGGAATTTCAGCTGGGGCCGTGGCGTGTGCGGCTGAGAATCCGCACGTTTGAATGGCAGTTGCGGCTGGTGAAGAACCTGAAATGGGTGCGAAAAATCCCAGGCTGGCATAAACGGGAGGCGGCGTTCCGGGATTGGTACATGGGGCTGCTGGATCGGGTGCATCCGACAGAGGATGCGGATTATGAGCGGGTGGTGAAAATCCTGCGGCTGCCGGAGGGGGCGACGGGATATCGGGAAGTGCGGTATCCGAAGATGGATCAGGCGCGGCAGGAGGCGGAGAGGCTGTTGTCAGCGGCGGTGCAGGGGGCGGGCGTGGAGCAACCGGCGGTGGTTTCGGTTTAAGGGAAATGGTCAAAGAAGTTTTTTAGACTTTTTGGTACCGTATAATTACTGATATGTCGTCCAGCCTTTCCGTACTAGAGCGAGTCATTCAATCCCGGCAGAAGAGTCTGTCGGTGGAAGTGGCTCAATTCATTTTGTCGCTCGCGTTTTCTTCGGAAGATCAGCAGCGTTCCGAGTATCTTTCGAATAAATCCCAAGCCGGGACCTTGAGCGAATCGGAAGAGGCGGAATTGGATGAACTGGTAACGACAAATGATTTGCTGACGATTTTGAAGTCTCAGGCCCGCCTGTCGTTAAAAAAGACACCTCTTCCTCCAGCGGCTTGAAGCGCGGATCCGGCGCTGGCTCAACTTGTTCGTCAGCAAGCAAACGACCACTGCGAGTATTGCAGAATTCCGCAAAGCCATTCGGACTTGCAACACGTCATTGATCACATCATCGCGCGCCAACATGGGGGTCAGACGATCGAAGCGAATTTGGCGCTGAGCTGTGTACACTGCAATCGGTACAAGGGACCGAATATTGCCGGAATGGATCCGGAGAGTCAGTTGATTACGCGACTGTTTCATCCGCGCAGGGATCGATGGGAAGAGCATTTGCGGTATGACGAAGAGGTCCTGGTGGGCAAAACAGATGTCGGCCGCGTGACGATTGTGGTTTTGGCCGCCAACCGGCCTTTGCGCCTGGCCGCACGGCGGAGTTTGCTCGCCGAAGGAATCAAACTTGAATGAAGCTCGATCAGGGTCGAGTAGATGGGGCGTCGACGACTTCGACTTCATTGAGGTCAGTGATAATGATTTCGGGGTTTCCGTGGTACAGGGAAATGGGGCCGGTGATGCGGATGGTTTTGCCGACGAGGGCCTTGCCTTCGGGGCTCTCGAAATGCTCGTGAACTTTGGGGGCTGAATCATTGAAAGCGACGCCGACGAAGCCGTTGGAGTCGTTGTCCTTGAAGCGGATGAGCAGGACGCGCGGGGAGGCGTCGAAGATTTCGGAGACGATGCCTTCGACGGAGACTTTCTGGGCGTTCATGGCGATCAGGGCGTTGTGATCGGAGGCGGCGAAGCCCGTGACGTCGCCGGGCTGGGTGGCTGGGGCGGTTGTGGGGGATTTGGCGTCATCCGCACGGGAGAGGGAAACGCCAGCGAATGCGATAGCGATGAGGCAAAGAATTGTGATGTGTGTTTTCATGTTGAGTCCTTGAAGGGGCGGGAGATTACGCGAAAAGATTGGGAGATTCCAGAGGTTTATCGGGAACTTAACCGGCGGAGGCTTCGAAGAGGAAACCGCCGAAGCCGCCGAGAGGGCTGCGTTTCAGGCCGAGCCGGGCCCAGAAGGTGTACCAAAATGCACGGAAGGCACTGGGGCGAACGACTTTGATCGAAATGGGAAGGGAGATGGAGGCAAGAGGCCGGGATTGAATCGTGATTCCCCCCTGCTGCCAGCGGAGCAGTATGTGGGACAGGTCGGCCTGGGGCTGCTCTTGCTCCTGCTGGATGAGCAGCACTGAGCGGATGCCGTCGGCGGCGAGCATCGAAGCGGAAGGAAAATCAGTGGGGAAACAAATGGATCGGTTGTCGAAATCGCCGGGTTGGGGCGGACGAGTTCCGTAACGGCGCTGGGCGTCCAAGAGAAACGCCGGAGGCGCTTCGTAGGGAAGATGGAGATCGGCAAGCTGCGAGGCCGTGGCGGCCAACGCGCGGCGGATGGACCGGACGTCAACGAGTTCGATTTTGGCAATATTGGAATCCGAGAAGCGCGGCTCGGCGATGGCGTTGTAAAGGGGGACTGGACGAAAGCCGCGGCGGGCCAGCGCCAAGCCGCATGAGACGCTGAGTGGGCCGGGGAGATCCGCGATCACGGCAAGCCCCGCAGAATCAACCAGCCAATCAAGATTGGGCTCAGGTATTGGGGTCGCAAGCGATTCGTCCGTTGAAACATACTGGGAGAAGACGACGGCCTTGGCCCAGGGGGTCCAAGGCGTACCGGGGGGCGCCCAGATGTCGAAGAGGGTTTGTTTATCCATTGCGGTGTTCTCCGAATTCGCCGTCATGGATGAGAACGGCGGCGTCGATAGCGGCGTAGTCGATCAGAGCATTGCGAGAGAAGCGCCCGTAGATGCCGGCAGCCTTGCCGTTGACGGTGTAGACGCCAATGCAAGGGTAGATAAGGCCGCGCGCTGAATCGATCGGGAGAATGCGGAAGCGACGCTGGGCGATCCAGGAATTGGGCCACCAACGGACGGAGCGAGCGGCGCGGCGCCATTGACGGTCGGGCAATAAGCCACGAATACAGACGGTGTCGCCGGTGTTGCAGAAGGCGGTTTTGACGAGCCAATGATCGTCTTTCGTCCACGGGGCGTTGCGCGGGTCGCGATTTTCGGGGAGGAGGCGTTGCCAGGTGGGCATTTTGGTCTGCAGAAAACTCGCCACAAGCGGAAGTCTCTTGGATTCGGTCAGGATTGAAGAAGCGGGATTGGCGACCGGGATGATGCCGGTGGTGAAGAGCTTGGGCCAGCCGCAGTGATTGGGAAGACGCGCAAGCCATTCGGCCTGGACAAAGCGGACGATGATTCCGGCACGGATTGCGCTGTTGCCGTGGAGGATCGTGGCGCCGGAGTCGGTGAAGCAGAGCTGCTGAGGAGAAGCCAGATGCGCCAGCAGGCCGCGCTCTTCGAGACGGGCGGAGAGATATTTCATGATCTGGAGGTCTTCAAGATAACCTGTGGCGGAGATCATGGCGGCGATGCCGGGCTTGGCGGCAGAGACAATGGCGTCGGCCCAAGCGGCGGCGGGATCGCCGGCGGGAGACGCATTGCAGTGCTGGGCCATCAGGGAGGTAAAAGTGGAGGATTCGGTGAATCCGCCGGGGACGTCGCTGTTGACCTCGGAGACGCGCCAGCCTTGATCGGTGAGATGGAAATCGAATCGCATGATTCGGGGGCCGGGGGTTTGGGGGGCGGCGCGGCGAAGCACGCGGCGGATGCGCCAGGGTAGGGCGAGAAGACGATGAAGATCGGGGCGATGGAGCAATTCCCCCTCGACGGAGAGAAGCTCGGCCGTCGCCATCTCGGCATCGAGCGCCAGCTCACGCCAGGTTTGCCAGCGCAGAATCAGGGGGAAATCAGCGAGCGTCGCGACGTCGCCGATCTGCGGGTCCCATTTGCAGAAGTCGAGCATCATCTGGCGGCGAATGGAATCGAAAGTGCGCTCTTCCAGCGGCTTGCCGGCGCACAGGCCGGTCTGGATGTTGGTGGATTGTTGAATCGTGGTCATGTTTGAATTGGGGCTGAGCAGCGCGCTCGCTCGCGTCGAAGAGCGAAGATCGTCAGGATCATCAGCAACGCGGTAGGCCAGGCGCGGTGGAAGAAATCGGTCATCGTGGCGTCGAGGCTCTTCCAGTCACCGGTCATGGCCCAGCCGAAGTTGACGCCAGCGAGAGTAAGGAATCCGCCCAGAATCCAAGCGGCCGGCTCGCGGCGCTCAATGGTGATAGTTTCAGAGGCGCGGGCGATCAACTCGACCAGGAACCAACAGATGAATAGCGCGACGGCGGAGAGGAGAGCGGGGACAATGGTGGTCCAGATGGTGTCGCCGGAGCCGATGTTGCTGCCGGCGTAACAGCAGGTAAAGCCGAGCATCGCGCCGGTGAGGGCGATGGCAGCAGGAGTATTTCGGCGCTCGATGGCGTCGTCGCGGAAGCTGATGCCGAAGAAGCCGCCGAAGATAGCGGGGAAAACGACCCAGGGAACGGCGCCGACTATGAAGAGGGTCATGTAATCTTCATGGCCACGAACGGTCGCGGGATCGGAGGCAGTCGCGAGGACGATCAGGACGATGGAAAGGCACAGAAGCGGAACCAAGGCCAGGAGCTTATGGCGCGATGGCGGACTAACCATCGGAGAGGTGCGAATCAACGGGGCGTAGTATCGCGCGACGGCGAAGAGCGTCAGGATAGACGCGATGACGAGAAAAAATACTTCGTCGCCCGAGAAATCCCACATTTGTGAGTCAGCGATCATTAGCGCAGAATAAAATACGAAATAGGGGATAGTTTGTTTGAAAAAATCGCCGCGGATTCAAAACGTTCGGCGCTGGCGGGCGGTGGAGATGTTGAGGATTTTGCGGTACTTGGCGACGGTGCGGCGGGCGAGGTCGATGCCCTGGACTTTGAGCTTGTCGACGATCTCGTCGTCGTTGAGGGGGTTGTGCTTGTCCTCGTTCTCAATGATGGTTTTGAGCTTTTCTTTCACGGCGTCCCAGGACATGTCTTCGCCGTCGGAGCTGGTGGTGCCGCCGGAGAAGAAGCGGCGGAGGGGATAGACGCCTCGCGGGGTTTGGATCCATTTTTCGGAGACGGCGCGGGAGACGGTGGCGACGTGGATGCCGAGCTGGTTGGCGACCTGGATCATCGGGAGGGGCTTGAGGAATTCGGGGCCCTTGTCGAAGAAATCACGCTGGGCGTCGACGACGGCGCGGATGACGCGCATGATGGTGCTGCGGCGCTGCTCGATGGATTCGATGAGCCAGCGGGCGTTGCGAACGTTGTTGGAGAGGAACTCGCGGGTTTTTTTGTCCTGGGACCGGTCCTTGAGCATCTTGCGGTACATGCCGTTGATGTAGAGGTTGGGGGCCGGATCGTTGGTCATTTCGATTTCGTATTTGCCGGTTTCCTCGTCGAGGTAGATGATGGCGTCGGGGGTGACGAGAGGGGCGTCGTTGTTGCCGATCTGCTTGCCGGGGTAGGGGTTTAGTCGCGCGAGACGGCGAACGGCGTGCTGGATTTCCTCGATGGGCCGGCCGAGCTTGCGGCTGATCTGAGGATAGCGATTCATCTCCAGGTCTTTTAGATGCTCGCCGATAAGAGAGCGCTCGAGGGGAAAGTCGTGGCCCTGGGAAAGTTCTTCGTCTTCTTCGACGGCATTGAGCTGGATGAGGAGGCATTCCTGGAGCGTGCGTGCGCCGACCCCGGAGGGCTCGAGGGTCTGGATGAGGCGCATCGCCTCGGTGAGGTCGGGGAGGGTCAGAGGGGTTTTGGATTCCTTTTGGACGTCTTCGAGGGGGACGCGGAGGTAGCCTTCGGCGTCGACGTAATTGATGAGGATTTCGCCGGCCTTGCGGACGGCCGGGGGGCATTCCACGAAGGTCCACTGCTCAAGGAGGTATTCGGTGAGATTGACACCGCGTGCGGCGGTATTGTTCATGGCGTCGAGCTTTTTGTCGCGTTCGCCGTCGTAAGAGGCGGCCTGGCGGTAGCTGCCGGCATTGGAGGCGAATTCCTCGTTTTCGAAGTACTCGCTGATCCTGGTAAGGCGGTCGAAGTCTTCGGAATGGTCGGAATTTTCCTTGACGACCAGGGCCTGCTCGGCTTCGGAGAATTCTTCGCCGGCGCCGTTGTTTTCGCTCTCGGCGGGGGGTGCGGAGAGATCGACCTCGGGGTCGCGGATCTCGAGAACGGGGTTATTCTGCATCTCTTCTTCGATGCGTTCTTCCAGAGCCATGAGGGGGAGCTGGAGAATCTCCATGCTCTGGATCATTCGAGGGGTCAGGAGCTGGCGCATCTCCTGACGCATGAAAGCTGATTGCGTTAACTGCATACGAATCAACCACTTAACAATTCCATGCTATTTTGGGCATGGGTTTTGCTGTCAAGAACACTATACACCGGGTATCAGTGGGGGCAAAGGGGAAAATTCGAGGTTAGCGATATCATAACTGATGTTTGGCACGGGGATTTATGGGGCGTTACTGGCGGTGCCAGAGTTCCAGCATCAATAAGGCATAGAGGCGTTGGGAATGATCGGTGTGGTGGGAGTGGTGATCGTCGAGGAGTTTTGTCAGGGCCTGGGGATTGAAGTGAGCCGAGGCAAAGGAGTTCTTTGCGGTAAGGAGGTCATGGAGCATGGGGCGCAGGGAGGTGCGGAGCCAGTCGCCGATGGGGACGGCAAAGCCCATTTTGGGGCGAGAGAAGACCGATTTTGGGAGGTCGGGGGAGAAGGCTTCGCGGAGAAGGCGTTTGGAGCCGCCGCGGAGGAGCTGGTCGGTTTTCAGGCCGGCGGCGAGAGAAACCAAGTCGGGGTCCATGAATGGGGCGCGGACTTCCAGGGCATGAAGCATGGAGGCGCGATCGACTTTGGTGAGGAGGTCCTCGGGTAAATAGGTCCGGCGATCGGTGGCGAGGGCGGCTTGGACGGGGTCGCGGCCGGGGGAGAGAGATTCGTAGATGGAGCGGACGAAGTCTTCACCGGCAGCGGAAGGGTAAAGATTTTTGATCGTGTCGGGGTCGAAGAGTGCGACGTAGGAGGCGTATCGCCGGGCTGGGGGAAGGTCGAGAGTGGCGGCGAAGCGTTTGAGGCGGGAGAGGCGGGATTTGGGGTGGGAGCCGGGGAGGGCGGCGGCGGCGGAGCGGACAAAAGCGGGGATTCTGCGGGCGGATTGACCGAGGCGCATGGCGCGATAGCGATCATAACCGCCGAAAAGCTCGTCGCCGCCGTCGCCGCTGAGGGCAACGGTGACGTGGCGGCGGGTTTCGCGGGAAAGATAGTGAGTAGGGAGAGCGGAGGAATCGCCGAAGGGTTCGCCGTAAACGGCGGCGAGGCGCGGGAGATCGGCGGCGGCATCGGGGCGAACGGTGAATTGGCGATGCTGGGTGCCCAGGTGTTTGGCGACTTCGGCGGCGTAGGGGGTTTCGTCGTAGCGGGGGTCGTCGAAGCCGATGGAGAAGGTGAGGACGGGCTGGTCTTTGGGGACCGCGGCTTTCATGGTGGCGGCGATGACGCTGCTGTCGATTCCGCCAGAGAGGAAACAGCCCAGGGGGACGTCGGAGACGAGCTGGCGGCGAACGGCGGCGGTGACGGCGGATTTGACGGTTTGGGAGGTGACCTCACCGGCGGCGGATTTATTGGGATCGAAGTAGGATCGAATTTGCGGGGCCTGGCCGGCTTTGAAGAGCATGGAGGAGGCGGGAGGGAGTTTGATTGCGCCGCGATAGATCGTGGCGGGGGAAGGGATGTAGCCGGTTTGGAGGTATTGAGCAACCGCCGGTGGATTGGTCTGCCAATCGGGCCATGAAAGCACTCGCAGAGCGGCGAGTTCGCTGGCGAAAGCGACGGCTTGATGGTCGGGTGCGATGGCAAGGTAGAGAGGTTTTTCGCCCATGCGGTCGCGGGCGAAGAAAACCGTGCGAGGATCGGGGTCCCAGATGGCGAAGGCGAATTGGCCGATGAGATGCTCGACGCAGGATTCGCCCCAGGCGTCGTAGGCGCGGAGGATGACTTCGGTGTCGCCGGTGGTTTTCCAGGGGTGGCTGGGGCGGAGAGAATCCAATTCGGCGCGGAGTTCGCGGAAATTGAAGATTTCGCCGTTGAAAACGATGTGGCGGCGGCCGTCGGTCATGGGCTGCATGGCGCGGGGGTCGAGGTCGAGGATGGCCAGGCGCGCGAAGGTGAAGGCGCATTGAGGGTGATCAGAATGGATCTGATTTTCGTGGTTAATCCAATTGGCGCGGGCGTCGGGGCCGCGGTGGGCAATGGCGTCGCCCATGCGCGTGAGGAGATCGCGGGAGATGCGGTAGCGGTCGTGGAAGGAGATTTGGCCGGCGATTCCGCACATGGGGTTTCTCGGAACGTTACTGTTTCTCTGGGCGTTACTGTGGCATGTGAATGGAGGGCGTGCAAGGAAACCGACGTGCTGGAGCACGACCTACGAATATTAAATGCGCGGGTTGCGGGATGGTCGCAGACGCATCGGACGAGAAAACCGATGCGCGAAATATGGAGATGAAGTGGGTTTTTGGGGGGACGGTCGTTGAGCGGATTTTTAAATACCAAATGCGCGGACCGAGGGAGGCGGAAGACAAACCATAGGGCCCCAAGTTTTTTCTCCCGCCTCCCTCGGGCTCCCTCCACTCTCTTTTGCATTCCCCTCAACCGCCCAAGGGAAGAAAGAGGGATTTAGCGTGTAGAAGCGCGCTCTGCGAAAGGAAAGGGTTCATTGCGTGAGTGCGGGGACTGGGGCGAAATGGTCGGAGCCGCGGGTGCGTGCGCGGGTTTGAATGTCCTTTGAACGTCGTGGATTCGTATTGGTTGAAGTTCGACGATTCCTGATCACGATGAAGCCCCGAGGGAGGGGCGGACTTGGGAGCGGACCCAGGCGATGCGGCGGTCGAGGTTGATGCCGATCCAGTCGTGGGTGTGCAGGTAGGCGAGGAGGTCGAGGAATTGCTGGGGGGATTCGCGGGGGAACTGCAATTGATCGAAGGTGATGTCGCGGGTGGTGGCGAGCATGGCGGAGAGAATTTCGGCGGCGCGGCGGCGATTGATGTGATCGAGCTTGCGTAGGGCGGCGGCTTTTTCGGTGGCAAGGCGCATTTGCAGAGGGCCCCAGGCGAAGATTTCGAGGTAGGCGCCGCGGGATATGCGCGGGGATCGGCCGCCCCAGGAGACGCCGGGCGAGAGCGGGATGCCGGGAGCCGGGTCGGAATTACCGGTCGGGGAGAGGTCGACGTATTGGCCGCGGGTTTGTTGCTCGGCGTAGAAGGAGAAGAAGATCAGCGCGATAGTTATCGAGGCAGCAATCCACCAATAGGCAGGGCCTAACCGGATCGGGGCCAGAACGAGGGCAACAATGACGGAGGTCAGGAGCAAGCCACAAAATCCGGCAATCCATTGGACATGGATTCTGGTGTTGGCGCCTTGCTCGCGATTGAGAAGAGCTTCGTAGACGGAGAGAGATTGGGGAATCTCAGGAGTACGCGGATTTTTGTATTCCAACGGCTGGGACATAAGGGCCATTTTCTCCTATTTTGCCATGGATTCTGCGGCTTTTTCGAGAGTGTCTTGATCGCGTTCCATGAAGGGTTTGGGGCCCCAGGCCTCGAAGGTGTAGACATGGTCGGAATCAACGGCAATGAGAAGCAGGTATTTCTGTGTGGTGCCGGGAATGTCTTTGACGCCTTCAATGAGATGGGCGGCGCGGCCCGGATGAAGATCCTGCTCGCGATCAATGGCGACGCTATTGTTTTCGACCAGGGCGCGTTTGGCGAGGGCGCCCCAGAATTGAATGTCGCCGCCTTTGTAATTGTCGTGGCGTTGGGCCTTGATGATGACGCCGTCGGCGGACATGGCCTCGGTGAGGTCGTCGTGTTCAAAGTAACGGAGATATCCGGGGGGGAGCTGAAATCCGATGGCGCTGCTGAACCATCCTGCATGCTGGGCGGCCTGCGGCTGGACGCCGCTGACAGCGCCGTCGCCCAGAGCGCGAACCCAAGGGAAGGGGATGGTGGCGACGAGGCGTGCTTGGGGGAGACTGGAATTGACCTCCACGTGCAGGACGGAGTAATCGACGTCCAACTGCATGGCGCGGATTTTCCCTTTGAGCAATTCCACTTCGGCGGTGACGCGCTCCAGTTCGGCTTCGATCTTGATCGTGTCCTCGACCTTGGTGCTCTTGTTGAGGAGATCGAGGAGTTGCTGGCGAGTCTGCTGGGCATTGGCCAAGCGGATACCCAGGTCGCGCATCTGCTCGGTGACGTCGGCGGCCTTGATCTGCTTGTCGGTGACGCGGCCCTTGGAAGCGACTTGATTCAGAGCATCGTCGAATTTATCCGCCGGGATGCGAACGGTGATGGAATGACTGTCCATGTCCTGAAGGTAGCCGCCGATGGAGACCGACATCTGGCGGATAGATTCGATGGTGGAGGCAATGTTAGCGGTGACGAGTTGAATGGCGCCACTGTAGATGATGACGCGTTTAACGGCGACTTGATTGTCGTTGGCTTGGGGCTGGACGGCCAATTGGGGAGGAGCAGATGGGGCAGGGGTCGTGTCGCCAATGGAGCTGGCGGTTTGGGCGACGACCAAACTGGCGCCACCTCCACCGCCAGCTTGAAGGGCCATATCACCTCCGCCGTCGCCCGGACGCTTAAGAAAAGGAACTTTGCCGAGGGCCGGAGCATTTGCGTCTACATTGTCCGCCTCGTCGGAGGGCATGTAAGGGCCTTGCGAAGTGCAACCCCAGAGCAGGAGCATCGATCCCAAAAAACCACAAGTGAACGCGCGATAGCGATTCATGGCATACCTCCGCAATTTGACTTGTCCAATCGATCGTGGAGTTACGGAAACACCCGGTATCTTATCCAAACGCCGAAGAGAGAACTTGGCGAAATTCTGAATGATCCAAGCCTTCTGCCCGTCTTTGGAGGAGCTGATCCAGCCGTAGGTCAGCAAATAGGCCAAGGAGATGCTGGTGGACAGTTTCGAGGCGTCCGCGCAGGGTGGCGGGGTTTTTGTAGTCCAGAGGTTGAGACATGGGGCACCAAGATAAGCGGAATCTGAGACGTTTATTTTATCATCGGCACCATGGAATTTTCAGCGAGGCCCAACGGTCGCGAGAAGGTCCTTGGAATCGGAGGGAAGAGGGGGAGGGGCCAAGGCGGGGCCGGATTGGTAGAAATAGGCGACGGAGGAATAGTCGGCTTTCACCAGGTTGTTGGTGCCGTGCTCGATGGTGACGCGGATGGATTTATTGAAGGGCATGGCGTCTTCGATATGCCAGCGGTAGGCGCTGACGCGATGCAGCTGGTCGTCTTTGATGACACAGCCGTGGTAGGGGGCGGAATAAGGGCCGTGGTCGAAATACCAGCCGCTGGAGAAATAGTCTTCGGTGCCGGTGCCGTTGACGGAGGGGGTAGATTCGCCGTTGAAGTAGATCATTTCGTCGCCTTCGAGGAATGAGAGGTCGGGAGCCTGGAGGTTTTGCATGAAGAGGGCGGCGCCGACGAATTGGCCGGAGCCGGTGGTGTCGAGGATGGTGTAATTTTTATCGGGGGAGGTGGGGTTTTCGCGGCGCCACTGGGCATGGAAATGGAGGAGGTTGGCGGGCAGGGAGTCATAAGCGGTGAAGTCGATGTTGTAATAGAAGGCGTCGATGGGGCGGTCGCTGAGATTGGCCAGAGTCCAGCGGGCGGATTTGTGGAAGGGCATGGGCCAATAGGAATTGTAACCGCCGCTGGTTTCGCTCATGGGGAGGGAGATGTAATCGGTTTGCTGGCCGAAGCCGACGCCGAAGAAATCGCCGATGGGGACTTCGACGGAAGGATAGGCGTCACCGTCCCAGTACATGCGGAGGATGGCCTGGCGGTGGATGTGCACTTCGGAGCGAGGAGCGATGGTGCACCAGAAGCGGTGGATGACGCCGGCGCCGTGATAGTCGAGAAGGGTGAGGGTTTGGCCTGGTTTGACATAGCGGCAATCGCCGTTACCGCCGGTGCGGTCCCAGGAGCCTTCGTGTTTGGCGGTTCCAGAGAGGGGTTGGGCGAGGAGTTCGAGAGGTTGAGCGAGAATTGGCGCGGGAACAGGTTGCTGGGAAGAGCAAGAGATCAAGCTCGCGAGAATAAGCCAGATGGGGAGACGGAAACTGCGAAATCTCGTCATGAATATTTCCTTTTATCCAAATGCCGCAGCAAGGATGCGGCGGGAGTCGGAGCCGATCCAGACTTTTTTGCCGTCCCTGGAGGCGGCGATCCAATCGTAAGTCAGGAGGTAGGCCAGAGCGACTAAGAATTGGCCGGTGTCTTCGTCGGGATGTTGGAGTTGGTCGAGGGTGAGCCCGTGTTCGCGGTCACGGAGGTCGGCGAGGATGGCGGAGGCGCGGGGGCGATTGACGGCGCGGCGGATTTTGTCGAGGGCGCTGAGGACCATTCGCGGGCCCCAGAGGCAGATCTCCAGATAAATCGCGCCGACAACGTCAGGGTCGCCACCATACATACCGGCCATGGCCTGCCATTGGGGCATGGACATGGTTATTAAGCCACCTGAGGAGCCTGTGACGCCAGACCAATGAGCGGCATCTTTGAGGTAATTAGCCCCCCACCGCCGCTCAAGCCAGAAGAGCAGAGCGATGATCGCGGGGCCAACGGCCAGGGAAGGGATGCCGATCAGAAGGAGGAAGGCGATCTTGAGCCACTCACCGGCCTCTCGTTTGAGGAGATGCTGGTGGACGGTTTCGAGGCGTCCGCGCGGGGTGGCGGGGTTTTTGTAGTCGGGGTGCTGCGCCACGGGCGGCATTGTACCTTGCGGGAGCGCGGGGAATGCGCGGTTATGAAAAGCGGATTTTTCTGGAATGGGGTTGGTCGCCGTCGTACCAACGGCCGGGTTTGAGGGCTATTTTGCGCGGGCCGGCGGGGCCGCAGGCAGGGCGG
>CAZCKE010000007.1:3187-24296 GCA_964499005.1 uncultured Tepidisphaeraceae bacterium | reverse complement strand
GGCGCGGGGTGATATTCAAGCTGAAAAACGATGGCACCGCCGGGACGGGTTATTTCCTGCAATCGGCCGCGCAAGGCTTCGGCTTCCCTGTCGAAGAGTTCGCCGATGTCGCCTTCTCGGCCAAGGCGTATCCGGAGTTCGGCTACGGCTGCGCGGTCTTCATGCAGTCGGACATCGTCGATTTCCAACGCCAGGGCTGGAAGCCGGAAGAGATCATGGCCGGTTTGGCGAACGTTTTGCCTAAAAACATCTGGCTCTACGTCTCTCAAATCCCGAACCTGTCGTCGCTCGGCACCAAGTTCGTTTTGCAGGGCGGCACCCAACACAACATGGCGGCGGTCAAGTCGCAGGTCGATTTCATCGAATCGCGTTTCAAAGATAAAGGTCTCAAACCCGACGTCGTCGTCCACAAACACTGCGGCGAGGCGGGAGCGATTGGTGCCGGCATCGAAGCGGCTCGCCTCTATGCCAACGGCCATCGCACCAAGTTCATCGGCCTGGACCGCGTGCAAGAGATCAAGTACCGCACGACCCGGAGCGAAGACACGCGATGCTATTTCTGTAAGAACAAGTGCCTCAGGACGTTCATCGACGTGAAGACGAAGCGACCTGAAGAGGTGAAGCCGGAGGACGTCCCGGTCTTCAAGTCGAAGGTCCCTCTCGAACCCGGAGAAAACAGAATCATCATCGCGACCTGCGAAAAGGGAACTGTCGAAGATGTGAACGCCATGCGCGGCATCAAGAAAGGCTTGGACGCCATCAAGGAGAAGAATCCGAACATGATACATTGGGCGGCGGAGAACGTGTGGAAGTCGTTCAAGCCGGCGATCGTCGCGGACCCGATTCCTGAGAGCAAAGCCCTAAATTGGATGGTCGGAGAAAAGACAAAAAAACGCGTCGAGCTCATGAAACGCCGCGCCGAGATCAAGATCGGCATCCCGCGCGTCTTGAATCAATATTCGACCAATCCCCTCTTCTCGGCCTATTTCGAATCGCTTGGCATCCAGCCGCAGAACCTGATCTATTCGGATTACACCGACGAGAAACTATACAAAGACGGGGCCAAACGCGGCGCGATCGATCCGTGTTTCCCATCCAAGGTCGGCATCCCGCATGTCCACAACCTGATCTACACGCATCACGAGAAGAAAAAGTTGGACTACATCTTCTTCCCCATGATCGACGACCTGCCGACGCCTTTGAAGAACGTCCAGGCCTCGCGCGCCTGCCCGACCGTCACGGCCACGCCGGAGGCGGTGAAGGCGGCCTTCACCAAGGAAGGCGACATCTTCGGTGAGAAGGGGATCACGTATCTGGACACGTTCGTGAACGTTGGAAACCCGACCCTTTTCGAGCGCCAGATGTTCGAACAATTCGTTGATATCTTCGGCCTCTCCTCCGATGAAAATTCCCGTGCTGTCGCCGAGGGATATAAGGCATTAAAGGCTTTCGACCAGACGCAGAGGATCATGGGGCGCGAGACGATCGAGATGCTTGAGCGGGAAAACCGCCTCGGCATCGTTCTGCTGGGTCGCCCGTATCACAACGACCCGGGCATCAATCATGAGATCCTGGAAGAGTTCCAAAAACTGGGTTACCCGGTGCTGACTCAGGATTCTCTGCCGGTGGATGAGGATATCTTAAACCGTCTCTTCGGCGAGGACGTCGAAAAGGGGCTGATTAAGAATCCCTTGGACGTCGGAGACGCCTGGAAGAACTCCTACTCCGAGAACACGACTCGCAAGGTCTGGGGCGCCAAGTTCACCGCGCGGCACCCGAACCTCGTGGCCTTGGAGCTTTCCAGCTTCAAGTGCGGCCACGATGCGCCGGTCTATACGGTGGTCGAAGAGGTCATCGAGCATTCGGGAACCCCCTACTTCTGTTTCAAGGACATCGACGAGAACAAGCCGACGGGCTCGATCAAGATCCGCCTGGAGACGATGCACTACTTCCTCACCCGCTACCGCGAGGACATGCTGAAGGCCGACCGCAAACGCGCGGATATCGAGGCCGAATTGAAGGCCTATGAAAACCAGTTGCGCGCCGAGCTCGAAGGGCGCTATCAACCCCAGGTGGTGAATCTCTAAATGTCCTTCGAATCCCAAAAGGTCCTTTTCCAGATCTATCGCGAGGAAAGCTTCAACCGGCGTTTCCGCGTGGTCTATTTCACCGAGCTCGGAGACAAGAACAAAGAGACCGAAATCAACCGCGCCCTGGCGGGAGAACCGATCTTCGACGGCTTCATCAAGGACTTTCGAAAAGACGAGGCAAAGGCGATCATCGACCGCTTTTTAGAAGAATTGAACAACGGCGCTTCTTTTGATACGGAACGTTTTCAAAAGGAGCTTCAACCGTATGTTCCCACGCATTAGGTTCCTGGCCGTTCTGTCGCTCTTCTGCGTCTGTACAAATCTCTCCGCCGCCGACAAGACGCCTTCGCCCTTCGTCAAACCAGAACTCTCATCCAAGATCGGCGCCTCGAATGTCACCTATCTCCAGGTCCTTCGGGAGGTCTTCCCGGACCTGACCGCGGACGGCAAGACCCAACAAATGAAACCTCGTCGTAAAGAGATCGAAACCTTCGGAGGGGGGGAGGACGACGCCACGGGCCCGGGAACTCTGCCCATGCTGGACGGCTTGGTCTTGTCCGATGCCGGCAAATCCTATGCGGTCGTCTTGGTTGGAGAAGCGCCGGCGACCCTCGTTTTGGCGCAGGTCCTCCCGACCTATCAGTTCTTGGACGCCATCGATGTCGCGCAAGACGCCCACGTCAATCTATCCACCGAATTCGGCGTCCTTCCGTTGAAGCCCGGAGTCTGGGGATTCGGAATCCTTTCGTGGCACCTCAACGCCGGTGAAAATTACGAAAACTTTCTGATGATCGGCGTCCTCGACGGCAAACTGCACGTCCTCTACGATGGTCCTTTTCTGTACAATTTCATGGAACCGGGGAACGGAACGAAGCCCTGTCGGGTTGAGCAGGACCTGACGCCGCCCAAGGTCGCTCCCACGCAACATGCGGGGATGAATGACATCACGATGGCCGTTACGGAAAAACGTCTGTGCGGTGCCGACATGAATCATGAAAAGGCCGTCTCTCAACGCAACTTCTCGGCCGTCCTCACGTGGGATCCCGCCAAGAAGAAATACATGGGCGGAATGAAGGATTTGTATTTGATCAATAAGAAGCGCGTTGGTATGTAAGGAAGGATGAAAAAGACGACTCTCCTATTTCTTGTCTTTGCCTTGAGCGGGTGCGCCACCACCTATCCCACACGATACGCGATCATTCATTACGACCAGGCGACCCATCGCGATCTGGTCTTGGACACGCATGGAAAGCGCGTGTGGGAATGCGAACACCAACGGGGTCAAGCGCCCCACCCGGACGACAAATCCTGCAAACCCATGCCGTACGAACAATTCTACGGCGAGATTCACATCAAGACCGATCCGCCGCGGGCCGCCGTTTTCTTGGACGGAACGGACATCAAGATCCAGACTCCCATCATCGTCGACCGTGTCCCGCGCGATCAGTCCCACACTCTGGTCCTCAAATTGCATGGTTATAAAGAGTGGCAACAGACCTTTGATCTGAAGGACCAATCCACGCACACCTACGACGTTCAGCTCGAAAGACAATAGTTCTATTCCAGATGGTACGCCTTGGGTTTAGTTAAGAGGTCTCGCACTTCTTCTACGCTGGAGACTGGCGCCCGGCAGGTATGCCCTTGGCACACGTAGAGGGTCGCCTCGGCGTTCCGAGGCACCTTGCCTTCGAGGAGGGGCATAACCCCCGCCCCACGAGGCCCGTCCGCAAGGGCCAAAACCTTGTTGGGGAGAAAAAGAGCGTGCAGGGCTCCCAACATCGTCTTAACCTTCGGATCATTCTTCGATCCGGCGACGACGATCTCCTTAGAATCGTCCGTAGCATAATCGACCGCCATCAGAAGGGCCGGCGACGCGTGCGGATGGCCGGAGACGAAATCCGAAAAGACCCGAAGGATCTTTTCCACCTTATCCCGATACGAATTTTCTAGGGTCAAATCGTACAGCCGGAGCAGATTCAAGGCCGCCACCGAATTTCCGGAGGGAACGGCCCCGTCGTAAATGTCTTTCGAACGCGCAATCAGCGTCGCATCGCTCGTATCCGTATAAAAATAGCCCCCGTCCTTTTCGTCCCAAAAAAGCTCGTCGGCCCTCTTCTGCAGGGCCACCGCCGCCTCATACCAACGCGGGTCAAAATCGGTCTCGTAGAGGTCCAAAAGGCCGGAGACGAGGAAGGCATAGTCATCCAAAGAACCGGGAAATCGGACATCGCCTTCGCGGTAACGCCGATGGAGGGTCTTGCCGTCCCACATTTTCTTCAAAAGAAAGTCCGCCGCCCTTTGAGCCGCGGCAAGGTATTTGTCTCCTTTCTCTCCAAAAACTTGAGCGGCATAGGCCATGGATCCGATCATCAAGCCGTTCCAGGAGACGATGACCTTGTCATCCTTGTGCGGCTGGATCCTTTTTCCCCTTTGCGCGAGCAACTTTTTCATCGCGCCCGCCAAGGGTTCTTCATAGCGAACGGACCAAAGAGCCCTTCCGCGCATATGAAGGATGCTCTTTCCCTCAAAATTTCCGTTCGCCGTAACGCCAAACACTTCTTTGACCTTCTTAAACTCCTCCTCCGAGAGGATTTTTTTAAGCTCATCTTCGGACCAAACGTAGCACTTCCCTTCCTCTCCTTCGCTGTCGGCGTCTTCGGCGGAGTAGAAGGCCCCTTCGGGGGAAGTCATGACGCGCAAGGTGTAGTCCAGGGTCTCGCGAGCGACGCCCGACCACATGGGATTTCGATCGATCTGATAGGCCTCCAGATAAGAACGGGCGAGAAGGGCGTTGTCGTAGAGCATCTTTTCAAAATGAGGGACGATCCATTGGTCATCCGTAGAATAGCGGTGAAATCCGCCGCCCAGGTGGTCATAGAGACCGCCGCGCGCCATCTTCTCCAACGTGAAGAGCGCCATGTTGAGGGCGTTCGCCTCTCCCGTCCGTCGATGGATCCTCAAGAGCAACGAGACGGTCTCGCTTCGGGGAAATTTCGGCGCCCCACCGAAGCCGCCTTCTTGAGCGTCGAAGAGATCCTTAAACGTCCGATACGCGGCCTTCAAGGTCTCCTCGGAAAGCGACGACGCCCCGGCGCCTGCGTTACGTCGATCCATCTTCTTCAGGGCCTCGCCCACCTCCCGGCCCGCCTCGATCAGCTTGTTGCGGTCGCTCTTCCAGATCTTCGCAATCTCCAAAAGGATGTCCTTGAACCCCGGCCTTCCCCAACGGGTCTCCGGAGGGAAATAAGTCCCGCCCCAAAAGGGCTCGAGCTCGTGATTCAAGAAGGCCGAGAGCGGCCAGCCGCCCGAGCCCGTCATGCCCTGAACAGCATTCATATAGATTTGGTCGATATCAGGCCGTTCCTCGCGGTCAACCTTGATGCTGACGAAATTCTCGTTCATCACACGTGCGATGTCTTCGTTCTCGAACGACTCGCGCTCCATCACATGGCACCAGTGGCAGGTGGAATATCCGATCGACAGAAAGATCGGCTTGTCCTCCTTTTTAGCCTTTTCAAAGGCTTCCGGCCCCCAGGGATACCAGTTAACCGGATTGTGGGCGTGTTGAAGAAGGTAGGGGCTTTTTTCCTTCGCCAGGTGGTTCGTATATTTTGCTCCCGCTGACATAGGGTTTTCCTCGATGTAATCCCGCCACTCCTGCCTTTCGGCGAAAAATCCGATGAGGCATGAGACGAAAAGCAGGAGGGCCCATCTAAACTTCATTACGGTTCCGAACGTACCACCCCCGCTCCGGAGGAGTAAAGGGCACCATTCCTCTTGATACAAGCGGGGGAAAGGGGGTATTGCCTATGACCGTGTCGATAGAGCGTCATCTCACTCAATCGGGACGGATCACCTTTGAAGACCTGGACTGGAATGAGGCCCAACGCGCCGGCCTTACGGACGACGAGGCCTTCATCCTGACCTATTTCTCCGACATCGAAAGCCAGACGATCATGTACATGAGGGATATCTTGAACACCAAGGGTGTGCTCGATCCCGAGGTGATGTCCTTCCTGACCATTTGGAATTATGAGGAGTTCTATCACGGCCAGGCCTTGGCGAAGCTTTTGCAGGCTTGCGGACGGTCCCTGGGAAGGAATCGCATCGAGATCGTACGCGAAAGGGCACTGATCACGGAAACCTTGAAACGCCTGGGGGCCATGGCTTTTTCCCAATTTTTCCCTTCCGACTTCATCGCCCTCTACCTGACCTGGGGGGCCCTGAATGAGTTGACGACGCTCCGGGGCTATGAGGCGATCGAGACCTTAACCGCCAACCCCGTCCTGCGCGAACTCTGCACCCGCATCGCGAAGCAAGAACGGCGTCATTTCGCCTGGTATTACAACAACGCCGAGGTGCGCCTGAAGGCATCTCCCCGGGCCCGGAAGACCGTCCGTTTTCTGCTCAAAAATGTCTGGAGCCCCGTCGGGGCGGGGGTCAAGAAAGAGGGAGACGTCATCCGCATCTATAATCTCTTGTTTCCCGGCGACCGCGGCCTCGAAATCGGCGAGGAAATCGACTCGAAGATGAACCTTCTGCCGGGTCTCGCCGGTGTCCACCTGATGTCCGCCTTCGCGAAAAAGGCCTCCGGGAACAGCCCGCCCTTGCCACTGGACGCACACCCCCGTCTATTATAGAAATCGGGATGTGAAATCCGTGATGCCCTGGCTGGTGGTTCTTGCCTACATCGTCCCACTCATCGGCACCCTGGCGGCCATGCGTCGACGCGCCAAGGCTCTATGGTCTTTCGGAGACAGCCTGCGCAAGCTCTTCCCGGAAGACCGCTTCTACCGAAAGATCAAGGCCTGGGAGGATCGCTACCGGACTTGGCGGGCCAAACACCCCATCGCCGTCTATTTCAATCTCGATCGCCTGAATCTGACCGCCGGGCGGATCGAATACGCCTTCGGCCACCTACGTGACTATACCCTGGGTGTCTACATGATGGCGGCCTGGGTTTGCGACATCACTCTGATGGTCTTCGGAGACGCCCACCTGAGGGGAGAGCGTTTCCCACGGCTCTTTTATCACGGCTTCTTCGCCCTGCTCTCGATCTGGACCTACCGACGTCATGTGGCCGCGGGCCTTCAGTTGACGGAATTCATGCGCGTCAATCCCTTGGTCCACCCCAAGGAGTTTTTCGAACACTACTACCGCCGTCTGGGTCCTTCGAACATTCCCGTCCCGACGCACGCGACCGAGACGGTCGATCCGACCAATATCTCCTATCACACGGGCCGCCCCGCGCAGCAGAGCTACTTCCTGCTCGCCAAGGGCTTTTACGATACGGCCATCTTCGCCCGTAGCGCGTTCAAGGCCCAGGAGACGATCGGGCGCGAATACGGCCGCGAGGTGTTCGACGTCATGGCCTCCCTTTGGGGTTCGCGTATGCTGCAACTCTTTCGCGCCAAGCTGGTCGTGGAGGGCGTGGAAAAATTTCACAACCTCTCGGGCAAAATCATCCTCGTCTTCAACCACAAGAGCCATCTGGACTTCGTCTTCAACTTCTTCGCCTTAAAGTCGACTCACCTCGCGAACGGCCGCGGGATCCGCCCGCGCTACTTGGCCGCCAAAGACCACTTCGTGGACGCCAAATTCGTCTACAGCGGCCTGGGAATTGGCAAATTGATCGAGGCGAATGACATGGTCTTCGTTGACCGCAAAGGTTTGGGCAAAAACGCCGTCTTGGACGCCTGCCGGAAGCTCGCGGAAAAGGAGATCGAGATCGCGATGTATCCCCAGGGAACGCGGGCCGTCGACAACGTCGGACCGCATGGGGAGAGGATGGATGCAGGTTATTACACGACCGGTTCCGCAAAGTCTTTGAAGCAGGATCTCGGTCACCTGAAAAAGGGTTGCGCCTTCCTCGCAATTGACACGGCGATGGCCTTGGAGGGAAAGGACGTCCCGGTTCATCTCGTCTTCATTGGAATTGATGGAACCGCAAACCTGGTGCCCAAGAGATCCGTCAAGGTTCAGACGGAGCAAACGGTCAAATTTACGATCGGTGATACCTATACCCTTGACCCGAAAGACGTCGTGGGACTCGAGAAACCGGCCGAAGAAGGCCCTCAAAACGAGGCCCAAAGGAAATACGCGGATTTGGTGGGGCACCTCCAGGTGGAGATCAACAACGGATTACTGAAGGCCCTGGGCCTTCACGAAAAATTGAAGACGCGCTTCCTCAATGAAATCCGGGAAAGAAACCTCATTCCCAAGGATCAGATGCTGATCATCAATCATCGTCTGTCGACGGCCGAGAGGGACGGCAACGCCCTCCCCTTCATCATTTTGGATCGGATCTACGCCCTTCCCTACGAGGAACAGTCGGTGCTCCTGAAGGAAACGGGCCGAAGGCTCGTTGACGGTTCAGATTTGACGGGCCTCCGCGACACCGTCACGGACCGGCTCTTCCTCCATCGCGGGAAAGAGATTCAAACCATCACACCCACTGAGAAGAAAACTAAGAAGGCATCTTGACGGTTGATTCTTCAGGAGAAGGTTCCGTCTCTTGAATCTGAGGGATCGGCTGGGTGATTTCTTCCGGCGCCGTGGCCGCGGAGGAAACGTCTTGCGCCGGTTCATGTGCCGCTTTGACCCTCCCCTTTTTCACTTCGAAAATGCATCCGTCCAAATCCACGGGGTGCGTTAAAACGCCTTCTCGATAGCCGCGTTCGAGCAGGGCCTTGATGGCCTTCAAACCCTTGCGGCCGAAATCGACGGTCATCTCATTCACGTACATCTCGATGAACTTGAGGGCACGCTCCGGATCCAAACCACGCGCATAAGGCAAAGCCGCCTGGAGGGCTTCTTCTTTGTGCTCCAGGGCGTACTGAATGCTCTTTTGAATGAGCGAGGCAACTTCCTTGAGGACGTCCGGCGCCAGGTCACGCCGGATGGCAATCCCTCCCAACGGCAAGGGCAGGTCCGTCTCCTTATGCCACCACTCCCCCAGATCCACGATCTTATGCATCCCCTTCTCTTCGACCGTAAGCTGTCCCTCATGGATCAGGAGTCCGGCGTCGATCTTTCCTTCCGCCACCTGGTCAGTGATTTGATCGAAGGGGACCTGGCTGTAACAAATTCCGGACTTGGCCTCTCCCGCCAGGTGATGCTCATAAAGCTTCAAGGCCAGGAAGGCGGTGGTGTTCTTGCCCGGAATGCCCATTCGGACTTTTAAGAGCTGCTTGGGTTTCAAAACCTTGGGCGCGATCACGACCGGCCCATACCGGTCGCCAAAACAGGCACCGGTCGACAATAGGAGATACTTGTCCGCAATGTAGGGATAGACGTGGAAGGAGACGGCCGTCACCTCATAAGTTCCCTCCATCGCCTTTTGATTCAGGGTCTCGATATCCGAGCGAACCTCTTCCAATTGCAGATTTCCTCGGTCGATCTTCCCTTGGAGCAAGGGATAGAACATGAAGGCGTCGTCAGCATCCGGACTATGGGCGATGCGAATCGTCATTGGATTTATCCTCGTTTCTCAAGCTTTCATTTTCCTTTTTCTTATCCGAACAAAAGAGAGCGTCAACCCCCAACACGCGACCGCCGGCGCCGGCCCACAGAGCGAGGCCGGTCCCGATGCAGAGGAAATTCACCCCGATGTTCGCGGGCCCGAGCTTAAACGTCGCAAGCAGATAATTCGCGCAAAAAAAGATCATCGCCCAAACGGCGACCGTCGTCAAAAGCCCCAAGATCAAGAGGCCGCCGATCGCGATCTCGCCCCAAGACGTCACGTAAGCGAAGATCCGTGCATGATCCGCAGCCCATTGGAGAAATCCGCGGTAGAAATCGATCGTCCCGTGCTCGGCAAAAAACCGAAGCAGGTTCGTCAATTGTTCCTGGGCATAGACAGGCTTTAACTTCTGCAGCCCGGACCAGAGAAACCAAGAGCCAAGAATAATACGAACCAACGCGAGTCCAACGCCCTGACGACCCATGTAACCTCCAGCGCCTAGCTACCATACTTGTACAACTCGTCAACGTGGCGGTCAAATTCCTTGTGGGCGGGATTGGGCCTAAAACCTCGGTATTCGGCCCGGCATTTGTAACAGACCGTCATCCATTTCGTCCGGCGGAAAATGATGAAATCGATCACGGCGGCGACGATGAGCGAGAGCCCGTAGGTCCAAGGGACAAGGATCGCCGCAACGATGACGACGGGAATCGCGATCTTTCGCGGAAAATCCTTTTGAAGATAGAGATCCTTCGCTCCGCAGGAGCGGCAGAGATCGACGGTTTCGTCGGGGTTAGAGGCGGTGAATTGAGGAACGCGGATCACAGCGGTATCGCCGACAGCAAAAACAAATATCGAGCCGCCAGCTCCCCGATGAAGACGAAGGCGATCGCCACGTACATGATGCCCGTCGCCGATTGGTTGGATCCGATGCGGGCCGTCCCCCAAATCAATCCGACGACGACCGCCGGGATAAAGAGCCCCACCAGAACGCGCTGCCAGAAGAAAATGCCGTGGCCCTCGAAGGAGGTGAGCGCCGCGAGGAAATTCACGTCGGGCCTCACGAACTCCCTATAGATGACCAGGGTCGAGCCGACCGCAACGATTCTCAGGGCGATCGCCCCGATCAGGATCCAGGCCATGGTAACGAGCAGCTTTTTGGGCATGTCGGTGTTCACCAGATAGTGATGTCCGAACATCATGCCAGCCAAAAAACCCCCTAAAACGACAGATGTGGTCACAAAATTGACGGGAAGCAGGAGGCTTTGCGCCCAAGCGGGCGGAAGGGCCGCTCGAAAAAGGAGCGAATCGATGCAGACGGCCCCGAGCCCCACCGCCGACGTCAGCAGGAGTTGGAACCGCGAGGGAGGGGATTCGCGAAACCGCATCTTCAGCCAGAGAGAGAGACAGAGGCAGAAAAAAATCAAAAAAAGCGTCCACATCCATCTCTGAATCTCGAAGCTCGCCAAACCGCCAGCGAAGATTTCGGGGAGGTGAAAGACGGACTTTTTCCTGACGAAAAGCGCGATCCCGGTGAAAAGAGTCGCCCAAAATCCGACGGATCCGAAAAAGCGGGGATCGACAGCCTTGGGAGGAAGCAAACTGACAGTCACCACCATCCCGACGGACATCTGGGTCAGGAAGAGGACGAGGATATAGGAGATGCTCATGATGGCTATTCTTTCACGATCTCGCGGCGGTGCCGGATGTCCCGCCCCTGAACCATGAAGATGACTTCTTCGGCGATGTTGGTAGCGTGGTCGGCGATCCTCTCAAGTTGCTGGGCGACCAAGATGAGCCGCGTGCCCCGCTCCACGGCCTTCGCGTCCTTGCCCATCATATCAATCAACTCCAAAAAGATCTTGTGTTCGAAGGAATCCACCTCGTCATCCATCTCGCAGACCTGCTGGGCCATCTCCACGTCGCGTTTTACGAAGGCGTCGAGGGCCTGTTTCACCATCTCCTGGGACTTCAAGGCCATCTTGGGAAGGTCGGCATAAGGCTTCAACTGAGGTTGTTTGTTCAAGGCCAAGGCGTGCTCCGAAATATTCACCGCCAAGTCCCCCATCCGCTCCAGATCCTTGGAGGCGCGGAGGCCGACGGTGATGAACCTGAGATCGGAGGCCGCCGGCTGGCGCAAGGCAAGGAGTTTGACGCAGAGATCGTCGATCTCGAGCTCGAGGCGGTTCACCTCGAAATCGCGACGGATGACCTCTTCGGCGATCTTCGAGTCGCGTTCGGTAAGCGACCGCATCGCCCGCGTGATCATTTCTTCGACCGTGCCCCCGGCCTCGAGGATGTTGTCCTTCAATTGCTTCAGCTCTTCGTCATATTGCCTGTCGGTATGCCCCGCCATGAGCGCTCCTTAAAAGTCTCTTAACCGAAACGTCCGGTGATGTAATCCTCAGTCTTCTTCTCCTTGGGATTCGTGAAAATCATCTTCGTATCGCCCCATTCGATCAGGTCCCCCATGTACATGAAGGCCGTCCTGTCGGAGACGCGCGCCGCCTGTTGCATGTTGTGGGTGACGACCACGATGGTGTATTTCTCGCGCAATTCGTGGATCAACTCTTCGATATGCGCCGTGGAAATGGGGTCCAGGGCGGAACAGGGCTCGTCCATCAGAAGAACCTCGGGATTGACGGCCAGCGCCCGGGCGATGCAGAGCCTCTGCTGTTGGCCGCCCGAAAGGCTCATTCCGGAATGATGCAGATTGTCCTTCACTTCTTCCCAAAGGGCCGATTTCTTGAGGCAGTCCACAGCCACCTCTTCGAGAACGGACCGGTCCCTCGTGCCGTTTAAGCGAAGCCCCGCGACCACGTTGTCCATGATCGACATCGTCGGAAACGGATTGGGCTTTTGGAAAATCATTCCAACGCGCCTCCTCAGTTGGACCGGATCTTCCTTGAGAATATCGTGCCCGTCGAGCAGAATTTCACCCTCCACGCGCGCACGCGGATCGATCTCGTGCATACGATTGAGGCACCGGAGCAGCGTCGATTTTCCACAGCCAGAGGGGCCGATGACCGCTGTCACGGTCTTATCATCGATCGACAGATCGACGCCGTTGACCGCCTTGTGATCGCCGTACCAGGCGCTGACCTTTTCGATCTTCAGTTTCATGAACGTCTCCCGGCCAATCGGTTACGCGCGAACACGCGGGCCACGATGCTCAAGATCAAAATCAACGCAATCAGGACGGTCGCCCCCGCCCAGGCTTGACTGTGCCAATCGTCATACGGGCTGATCGCATACGTGAAGATCTGAAGAGGGAGAGCGGCGATCGGCTCTTTCAAGTTCATATTCCAGAACTGATTCCCCAGGGCGGTGAAGAGAAGCGGCGCCGTCTCTCCGGCGATGCGGGCGATCGCAAGTAAGACGCCCGTAATAATCCCCCCGCGCGCGGCCTTCAGAACGATCGCCGTCATCGTCTTCCAGTAGGGAAGTCCCAACGCCAGCGCCCCTTCGCGAAGATACCTTGGGACCATCTTAAGCATCGTCTCTGTCGTCGATAGAACAATCGGGATCATGATGATACCCAAGGCCGCGCCGCCGGCCAGGGCCGAAAAGTGTCTCATCGGCCGGACAAGAATCGTGTAGGCGAACATGCCGACCACAATGGATGGGGTCCCGTTCAAAAGATCGCAGGCGAATTTGACGATGTGCGCGCTCTTTCTACCCCCGTACTCCGCGAGATAAATGCCTCCGAAAATCCCGATCGGAAGTCCAACAAGGCAGGCCAATACAAGAAGGATCAGGCTCCCCACGATGGCGTTCGCGAAACCGCCGCCCGTCTCGCCCACGGGCGCGGGCATATGGGTGAAAAAATCCCAGTTCAGCGCGCTAAAACCCTGTGAAAGGATATGAAAAAAGATGAGGAAGAGCGGAACCATCGAAACAAGGGCGGCTAAGAGCGTCATCCCCAACATGATGCGATTGATCCAATGCCTTCGGGAGTCATGGGAGAGGAAGGGGACCATTATGCGCGCCCGACCTTTCCGCCCACCTTCCAGACCAGGGCCCGTGCACCGGCGTTTACGGCGAGCGTAAGACCAAAGAGTGCGAGCCCCACCCCCATCAGTGCGGAGAGGTGCATCGGTCCCGAGGCCTCGGCGAATTCGTTGGCGATGACCGACGCCATCGTGTGTCCCGGGGCCAGGAGGGAAAGGGAGATTTCAGGCCGATTTCCGATCAACATCGTCACGGCCATCGTTTCGCCCATGGCCCGTCCGAGCCCCAAAAAGACGGCCCCCAAAAGTCCCGACTTCCCGAAACGAAGAACGGCCATGCGGGTGGTCTCCCAACGCGTCGCCCCCAGGGCGAGCGCCGCCTCGCGCTGATCGTTTGGCACCGCCTGCAAGACCTCCCGCGAGATCGAGGAGATAATGGGAATGATCATGATGGCCAGGATGATCCCCGCGGCCAACATCCCGATTCCATAAGGAGGCCCCCGGAAAAGCGGCAAAAATCCGAACCGCTTTATGAGAAAGGGCTCCACACCGTTTCGGAGCCAAGGAACAAGAAAAAAGAGACCCCAAAGCCCGTAAATGATCGATGGAATGGCCGCCAGAAGTTCGATCAAGAAGGCCACCGGGGTCCGTAGAAACGGAGGCGCGAGTTCGGAAAGAAAGATTGCAACGCCCAAGCTCAAGGGAACTGCTATCAGGAGCGCCAAGGCCGACGAGACAAGGGTGCCGTAGATGAAAGGAAGGGCCCCGAAATCTTCCGTAACCGGATTCCACGCGCTCGAAAACGGGAACTGCCAGCCAAACTTTCGTATGGCTGGCAGCGCTCCCGTCAGGAGGAGTATACCCGTGAGAAGGACGATCAGAACCAAGCAGAACGCGAAAAGCCGCGAGGCCTGCTCAAAGATCCGATCACCGTTCATAAATGAAGGCCTTACGGCACCGTGATTTGACTGATCGTCTGATTCACCTTGCTCGCGACGGACTCGGGCAGAGGCGAATAGAAGAGCCCCGGCGCCATCTTCTGGCCGCTGTTCATTTCCCATTTTAAAAAGTCCACCAGGGCCTTGCCTTTCAGGGCATCTCCCTGCTTCTTATAAATCAGCAAATAAGTGAACGAACTGATGGGATACGCATCCTTGCCATCCGAATCGGTGATGGAGACGCGATAGTCATCCGGGATTTTCACGCCCGCCGCCGCCGCGGAAACTGAATCTATTGAGGGCTCGACAAAGTTTCCAGCCTTGTTTTGAACGCTGGCATACGGAAGCTTGTTCTGCAAGGCATAACCCAACTCGATATAACCGATGCTTCCGGGCGTCTGTTTAATAAGGCCGGTCACGCCCTCGTTACCCTTGCCGCCCAAGCCCGCCGGCCAACTGACGGACTTGCCCGTACCAACCTTCCCTTTCCAGGTGTGGCTGATCTTAGAGAGGTAATCGGTGAAGACATACGACGTCCCGCTGCCGTCCGAACGGTGGGCGACGACGATCGGCGTGTCCGGAAGGCTTTTTCCGGAATTCACGGCGGCGATCTTAGGATCGTTCCATTTGGTGATGTTGCCGAGGAAAATATCCGCAATCACCGGTCCCGTCAGTTTCAAATCGGTGCCGGCCTCCGGAAGGTTGTAGGAAACAACAACGGCCCCCAAGACGGTTGGGATGTGGACCGAAGGTTCCTTGACCAGTGTCAACTCATAGTCCGACATTGGGGCATCCGAGGCGCCGAAATCGACGGTCTTCTCGGTGAATTGTTTCACGCCGCCACCGCTGCCGATCGACTGGTAGTTGATTTTCACGTCCGGATGCATCTTGTTATACTCCGAAAACCATTTGGAGTAGATCGGATAAGGGAACGTGGCCCCCGCGCCGTTTAAATCGACCGCTTCGGCGGCGAAGATCGGGCCCCCGATCATGATGGAGAGGGCGCTGAGCGCCATCAGAATTTTTTTGGTATGAGCTTTCATAGGTACTCCTTTTTCTTGAAACCATCTGACGAGACGTGCGTGACGCTCATGTGACGATTTCGTTAAATTTAAAGCCTTAGAAAACTAAAGTCACCTGGGTCCGGAACCGGTGATCATTCAGGCGCAATCCCCTCTGATTCCTGAGGAGGGCATAATCGGTCTGAAGCTTCAGGTTATGTTTGAAGAAGTAATAACCGAGACAGGCTCCGTATTCGTATTGATTCGGGGTTGCATCGGAAAAGACCGCGCCACCGGCCCTAAGAGCCACTTCCAGGTGTTTCGGAATAACGAAATAGCCCGCTTGAGCGCTGTAACCCCAGTTCGTCTTCTTAGCTCCCTGATGCACACGGCTCAGCATGCCTTGTCCCAAGGCGAAGAATCCATGGGAACGAAAGTGGACGTCAAAGGTCCCGTGACTCGTCCGGACGTTCGCTGGGATCGTACTGTTTTCAAAGGCACTGCCGCGATCGTCCAGGAGATAGGCCAATCCCACTCCGAGAGCCGGATCTTCCGTATACTCGACGTCCGATTCCGAATACTTGTAGTCTCCCATGATAGGGATCTCCAAGCGCGTACCGAACATGGGGGCCCTTTTCGAATGGAGATTGTTCTGACCGTCCCCGTTCATCACGTAGACGTGATAGCCCAAGTGGTAATTGAAAACGTTGCCGTGGATATCGAACCCGATATCACGACCCAAGGTAAAATTATCGTGCACGAGGTTTCGATCGGGGAATTCCTGCTTCATGGCAGAAACCAATTCCGTATACAGGAAAGGCACCTTGAATTGTCCGAACTTGACCCCGATCTGATCCTTTGGCTGCCAATCGAGATAAAAGTCATTTAAGACGGCAAGACCCGTTGTCGTATCCGTCGTGATGGCATTGGCCATTTTTGTAGGATCACATGTGGCTTCCGTGCAGACCGGAACAGTCTTGGGCCCCACGCGTGTGGCAAATCCCATTTCAAATCCATAAGTCAGTTTCTTGGTGAAAACATGACCTTCCATCCGGATTTCGCCTCGTTGAATGGCGAAAGAGTCCGTCGATTTCGCGCCGTCCAAGTGCGTGAACGTAAACCGTGACTGCAAGCGGCCGTTGATAAGGAAGGTGTAGTTTCCTTCCGGAGATTCGATCCGGAATCCATCCTTATAAAAGACCTTAGGACTTTCCAGGTCTTCTGCGAACGCCTTCCCCACTATCCACACGGCACTCAACAGCGCCATCGCAACGATGGCAACCGACTTGAGCCTCATCCCTTTTTTGCTCATCTGATCCCTCCTTAAAATGTGGTTTTTCTGCAAAATTGGGGCGGACAGTAGAAGTCAGCGCGTGACGCTGTAATGAGCTTAGCGTGACATTTATGTGTCAGAGTGCTTTTCGGACTTCCTGGAGGAGGGCGGAGATCGAAAACGAGGCCTTGGGAAGATAGGCGTCCGCACCCATGGCGAAACCCTTTTCGATGTCTTCCCGGCTTCCCTTGGCGGAAACGATGATCACGGGGATATCTTTAAAATCGTCGGAGGACTTCAAATAGCGGCAGAGTTCATAGCCATCGAGAGTCGGCATCATGAGGTCCAAAAGGACGACATCCGGGGGCCGATCTTCCTCCAAACCCCAAACGGCATTGAGACCGGAGGGAGCAGTTACGACCTGATAACCTTCTTTGGTGAGGTTGTAGTTGATCAATTCCAGGATGTCGGGATCGTCATCAATCACCAATATTTTCTTCGCCTTCATACATACCTCCCTGGGCCGCTTTACCCCTCTAAGAGAGTTGCATGCGAATTCGGTGACGGAAAGGAAAATTTTAAGAGTTAAGGATTCGACGTTTGACCTGACGGACAATAGTCATCGGAACAACCCGGATTGTTGGGATCATACGGCGGATTGTCCGAATTATCGGGACAAGGAGGTAACGCATCGACCCCTGCATCCCCAGCGTCGATCGTAGCATCCGAAGCGCCTCCGTCGGCGGGCAGGCAAGTCAGTGGGGCCGGGTTGATGACCACGTTGTCGTCGCCCGCACAGCCCGCCAGTCCGAGGCAAAATCCCAGGGCCAATGCCCACTTCGAATCAAAAACTCCCACATGCGGGCGTGCACTCGATCCCGTTTGGGGCAGGATTCGGGATGACGGAGCCGGCGCGTTTGCGACATCGACCGCTAGCGACGAACGCGAGATGATAGGCGATGTCACTCGCGCTAGACCCACATTCGAAAGAACGGATGAAATGCCATGGACCATATCTCCTCCTTGATTGGTGCGCTCTTCGTTCGGCGTTTTAAAAGGTTCTGTGAACATCCAAAGGCGTTTTGATGGCGTTTTTGTGAGGCGCTGATCCGTCGTCATCACGGATTCGACTCAAAGAATTTGCAAGAATGAATCGAAATGTCGGAGGAGTTTGACCGATGATCATTTTCGATCATGGCTCTCACTCTTCCGGCGGTCCCGCCTTCCTACTCCCTCCCTGTGCCGCTTTTCGAGTCCGGAGGCGTTCGGTTCTATCAGTCGCCGTCCCTGTCCCAACATCCCCCTCGTCATTCTGATTTCTTCCATCGAGGTCTTGCCGGCGGCCACTTTGATTCCAACGAGATATTTTTTCCTACTTTTTGCGATATCGCCGCCGGATCCGGCGGGGCGGTGGTCGGCATCGGCTCCCTTCAAAACTTAAGCCTCGCCTGCGCCGCAGGGGCGTCGGGGCTCGTCTTCGTCGACCGTCATCCGTTGGTCGCCATGACGCTGATGCTCCTCTTGCCGTCCCTGCCGGAATTCTCGTCACCGGAGGAGTTTCGGCGTTTCGGCCTTCGATTGCCGGATGATCGCGTCGATATGACCCCTTATTTGACGCCGATTCCAGTGGCCTATCGCACCGCCTTCATGCGCCACATTGAAGATATTCGCTCCATCCCCCTCTACCACTCCCAAGTCGAAGGCCCTTTTCTTTCCCACGGCCCCTGCAAACCGGATTTTTTGGAAGACGAAGACAGCTTCGCGCATGCCGCACACCTGATCCGACAGGGAGGCATCAGCGTCTTCCACGGGGATTTTTTCGACGAACAAACACCGGACTTTCTTTCATCCGCCCTGGACGGTTTCTCCGAAGGGATCCGCACGCTCTATCTCTCGAACGCCCTTTCCGCCTATGTTTCCGAGGATCATGTCGCCCCGCTGGCCTTTCTCCAAGACTTCCTCCGATCGCCCGACGTCAATCCGGATGGCCATCTGTTCCTGACCTCCTTGGATATCGGACGTTTTTTTTACCACGCCCTCCCCTTCAAGGAATTCGAGGATGTCGCAAGACGGACTCAGGACGTGGGGACGTTTCTCCACGAGATGGAAAACCGCCAGCTCATGAGGAAGAGACCGATGAACCGGTATCGAAAAGGAAACGGCCCTTTAAGCGCTCGATAGCCCTTTGATCAAGATCGTCGCCGAGGCGAGATTGGTTGCGAGCGGGATGTTGTGAACGTCCGCAAGCCGGAGCAGCATGAAGATGTCCGGCTCGTGCGCATGGATGCCCAAGGGATCGCGAAGGAAAATGACGCCGTCTATTTGATGATTGACGATCATGGCGGCGATCTGGGCGTCGCCTCCGTGCGGGCCGCTTTCCACCTTTGTCACCGGCAGTCCCGCCTTTTCGACATACTTGCCGGTGGTTCCCGTCGCAACCAGCTTGAACTTGCGGATCAGGTCGAGATTGTCCTTCACGAACTCGACCATTTCGGCCTTTTTTCCGTCATGCGCGATGAGCGCGATCGTTTTGTGGTTCATACGGGTATGGTAAACCAAAATTCGGAACCTTTGCCAACTTCGCTTTTCACCCCCACCTCGCCGCCGTGGGCTTGAACGAAATGTTTGACGATGGCCAACCCAAGCCCCGTACCTTCCGTCTGACGGGAACGGGCCTTATCCACCCGATAAAACCTTTCGAAAACCCTCGGGAGGTCCATTTCCGAAATGCCGATGCCTGAGTCCTTGACCGTCACGCGGCAAAACTCCCCGCCCGCCTCCGCAGAGACGACGACGCGGCCGCCCTCCGGAGTGTACTTGATGGCATTCTCAATCAGATTGACTAAAATCTGTCGCAGGACTTGAGTGTCCGCCTTCACAACGGTCGACGCAGGCACCCGATCTTCGCAAGTCATTTTTTTCGCCTTCACCAAATCGGAGAATCCCTCCAAAACCGTTTCAACGGATTTACGGAGGTCGGTCGGCACCAGGATCATCTCCAAACGTCCCGATTCGATTTCGGAGAGCCTCAAGATGTCTTCCACCAAATTCCGGAGTTGGGCGGCATTGGATTCGATCTTGTCGATGAAACGTTCGGCGGCCGGCCGGTCATCCAAGGCACCATGCTTGAGGGTCTCGGCATAGCCGGTGATGCATGTGAGGGGAGTCTTCAGCTCATGCGAAACGTTGGCGACGAATTCCTTGCGAACGTTCTCCAACCGACGGATGTTGGTGACGTCATAAAAAACGGAGACGGAACCCGAATCCGCACCGAGAGGCGCCGTGTGAACGACCACGTTCCTCTCCTCTTGTCCGACCAAAACCGAGATTTCCTCTTCTTTCGGTTTCCTCTCCTGCAGGACCATTTCGACGGAGTTGTGGATCGCGGCGTTGCGGAGGCACTCGAGGATCGTTTTACCCAGGGGCTCTTCCGTCAGATCCAACATGGATCGCAGGGCCGGATTGATCAAGACGATCTCGCCCAGCGGATTGGTCACCAAAACCCCTTCGATCATCCCGTTCAGGATCGTCATGAGCTGGCGTTTTTCATTTTGAAGTTCGACGACCTGCTTTTCAAGGCCGGCCGCCATCCGATTGATGGATTGAGTCAGATCCCCCATCTCGTCCCGAACGGAAGAATAAAGTCTTTTGGAAAAATCGCCCTTCGCGATCCTATCTGCAACTTCGGATATTCTTTCCAAGGAACGTGAAAAGGAACGCGCGAGAATCAGTGCAACGACGCTCGCCAAGAGCAAGGGAAGGAGGGACGCTAAGATAACGGTTCGTCGGATGGTCCCGATGTCTTCCGGGGCCAGTTTTGCCGGATTCAGGTAAAAGTAGAGGACGATGAAACTACAACCGATGACCGCCAGAATCGTGACGAAGACCTTCCAAATGATCTTGGGCTTCGACACGTTCATCCTTCGGGCTTCTCCTTAAAGCGGTAGCCGATGCCACGGATGGTTTCGATGAAATCGCCCGCCTTGCCCAGCTTTTCGCGAAGGCGTTTGATGTGCGTATCGACGGTCCGCGTGGTCAAGGCCGCATCATAGCCCCAGACGCGGTCCAGAAGCAAATCGCGCGTTGCCACCCGACCCTTGTTCGCCAGAAGATATTGAAGCAGCTTGAATTCGATGGCGGTCAGCCGGACTTCGTCCTTTCCCACCTTCACCTGAAAGCGCGTGGGATCGACGTTCAGATTGCCGAAGGATTGGGGTTGGGCGTTTTCTATGAACTGTCTTTCCTTGATTCTCTTCAGGATCGCTCTCACGCGCAAGACGAGTTCGCGCGGGCTGAAAGGTTTCGTCAAGTAGTCGTCGGCCCCGACTTCAAATCCCACGACGCGGTCCATTTCCTCCCCCTTGGCCGTCAGCATCGGAACCGGAGTGCACCTGG
>CAZCKE010000007.1:0-3177 GCA_964499005.1 uncultured Tepidisphaeraceae bacterium | reverse complement strand
AGCATCAGATCAAGAAGGATTAGATCCGGAAGGATGCGTCGCGCCTTCGCCAGGCCTTCCGCGCCGTTCTTGCTCAGTTCGGTTGCGTATTTCTCCTGGCGAAGATTGTATTCGACGAGCTCGGCGATATCCGAATCGTCTTCAATCACCAATATTTTCATAGTAACGGCCTTCCTCTCTTTTTGGAGGAAGGATATCCCACACGATACCGTTACATTAATGTGACATGGAAGTGAAATATCGGCGTAGTTTCCGGATTCCTCCGAATCCCCCGAATCCAAAGACACCGAGAGGCAAGAGACAGAAGAGGAAAGGCAGGGCCCGTTCCGCCACGGAGGGAGGCGGAGTCACAAGCCTCAAACCGCAACCTTGATTGGCGGGAGCGGAAGTGGAAGGGGACGGGCCGGTGCTGCCGGAGCTACCTGTGCTACCGGAGCTACCCGTACTACCAGAGCTACCTGTACTACCGGAGCTGCCCGTACTTCCGGTACTTCCCGAACTTCCCGTACTGCCGGAAGAGCCTGTGCTGCCTGTGCTTCCGGTGCTCCCTGTGCCACCGGTGGGCGGAGCTTCGGGTTCCAAGGTTATACCGCGGGAACAGAGGCCGCCGTCGCCTTGGGCCGTCAAAATATAAGTCGTGGCCTTGGTCGGGGCCACAGGTTCCGGTCCGGAGGCGGTCACGGGCGGGGGGCCGGGACCCAGGGGGAAGGGGCGTTGAACAAGGCAATGAACCCGAATGGGAACAAACGACCGCGAAGACCCGGGCCGACGAGCGAGCGGCGCGTGAGCAGCATGATCGCGGCGAGCGCGGCCGCGCCCGACGCGGAACGGATGAGCACCACCACGGTCGGGCTCATGTCCTGGACGCCGAGCTTGATGAAGAGGAACGAGGCGCCCCAGATCAGCCCGAGACCGGCGAAAGCGAGATACGGAAGGAACTGCGGCCTGCTTTCACTCAGGGGCCCCGGCGAACTCACGCGACAGCTCTGATTTCGTGGCGACTAGACACGCGTCGGCCAATCGTCTGACGACAGCACTAGCGTGACGGGACCGTCGTTCTCGATGCTCACCCGCATGACTGCTCCAAAGCTCCCGGTCCTGGCCTCTATTCCGCGCTCGCTGAACCTCCGCACAAACGACTCATAGAGCTCCTCAGCACGCTTCGGATCGCCCGCCCCTAGGAGGCTCGGCCGGCGACCGCGGCTCATATCCGCGAACAGCGTGAACTGCGACACGATCAAGGCCGAGCCCTTGACGTCAGCCAGGCTCAAATTCATCCGCCCCGCGTCGTCCGCGAAGATGCGCAGGTCGATCAGCTTGTCCGCCATCCGGCGCACGGTCGCGTCGTCGTCATTCGGGGCAGCACCAACCAACAACACAAGCCCGGGCCCGATGGTTGCAACCTGGTTGGAACCGTCCTCCTCCCAGCTCACCGAGCCGGAGGCGGCGCGCTGTGCGACCACCCGCACTCGGCGTTAATTGACCTTCGGGCCGAAGCCCGGCTCGGCTGAGATCAGCGAGTCGATGTAGCGGAAGCGCTCGTAACGATGCTGAAGCAGCTCGGCCGCGGGCACCTCGAGGAGCGGCCTCATCTGCCGCCACAACGTGGCGTCGAGCGACCTGGCCGCAGCGTCGTAGTCCGCGCTCGCGCTGCCTGCCGGCTCGGGCACGACCTCTTCGACGACACCCATGCCCACGATCTCGCGCGAGGTGAGCTGCAGCTGTTCGGCCGCCTCGACCTTGCGCGAGTTGTCACGCCAGACGATGGACGCCGCGGCCTCCGGCGATGCTACCGAGTAGATCGAGTACTCCAGCATGATCACGCGGTCGGCCACCCCCTTGCCGAGCGCGCCGCCACTGCCACCTTCGCCGATCACCGCCGCCACGATCGGCACAGGAATCCGGAACCATTCCATGATCGCGGTCGCGATCGCGGCGGCGATGCCGCGCTCTTCCGCCCCCGCGCCGGGATAGGCGCCTGGCGTGTCGATGAGCGAGACGATCGGGAAGCCGAACTTCGCCGCGTGGTGCGCCAGGCGCAGGGCTTTGCGGTAGCCCTCCGGGTGCATCATTCCCCAGTTCCGGGCCACGCGCTCCTTTACCGTGCGTCCCTTCTGGTGGCCGAACAACATCGTCGTCCGGCCGTGCCATGTGCCGATGCCCCCGACCAGCGCGGGATCGTCGGCCGACAGCCGGTCGCCATGCAGCTCGATGAAGTCAGGCGCAAGCCGCTGGATGTAGTCGAGCGAGTACGGGCGCTGTGGGTGCCGCGCGAGCTCGACGATCTCCCACACACTCATGCGTACATCTCCAGCAGGTGCGCCAGCAGCGGCCGCAGCTCGGTGCGCGGCAGGACCATGTCGACCTGGCCGTGCGCCAGCTGAAACTCCGCGCTCTGGAAACCCGCCGGCAGATCGGCATATGTCGCCTGCCTGATGACGCGTGGCCCGGTGAAGCCGATCGACGCCCCTGGCTCGGCGATGTTGATGTCGCCCAACAGCGCAAGCGAGGGGGCGGGGCCGCCGAAGGGAGGGTCAGAAAGAACCGAGAAGAACGGCACGCCCGCATCGTGCAGTCGTCCCACGGCCGCATTGACCTTGGCCAGCTGCATCAGCGCGAAGACGCCCTCCTGCATACGGGCTCCGCCCGAAGCTGACACCAGCACATAAGGAGTGCCCGAGGCGGCGGCCTGCTCCAGGCCGCGGGCCAGGCGCTCGCCTGCGACGATGGAAAGCGTGCCGCCGACGAAGCCGAAGTCGAACGCGGCCAGCCAGATCGGCTTGCCATCAAGCATGCACGTGCCCGTGCGTACTGCTTCGTTGAGGCCTTCCGACAGGAGCTCTTCGACGACCTCCTGGTACCGCTTCGGCACCGTCCAGTCGAGAAGGTCATGCGAGCGGACGTCGGTCCAGCGTTCCTCCCATGAGCCTGCGTCGGCGATCAGCGGGATCCAGACGTCCGCGCCGATGCGGAAATGGTGGCCGCAGTTGATGCAGATGTAGTTGTGAGCGCGCATCTCCTGCAGCTCGAGGCCGATGCCGCAACCCGGGCAGTTGGTGGGCAGCAGGATCTCGGGCAGCTCGCCACCCTGGATCGCCACGTCCTGCTGGTGCTGCTCGAGGATCGCCATCAGAGGCTGAGGCCTCCGTCCACAGTCAAAACCTGTCCCGTGATGAA
>CAZCKE010000006.1:8006-24615 GCA_964499005.1 uncultured Tepidisphaeraceae bacterium | reverse complement strand
ACCTTGGCCGATCATTCCTTGCAAAGTAGCGGCGTCTGCGCCTTTGGCGAAGGGCACAATGGTGACGCCGTTCTTGCTGGCGTTGCCTTGGAATGGGAGGAGCATGTAGAGCTGCTTTCCCCCGGCCTGCCGAAACTGGGGTATGAGCTGCGTGAACTTTTTGGATTGTTCCCGGGCGCGCTGCAACGCCGAAGGATTTGAAAATGACATGCCGGCGATTTTGGCCTGGACTGCGGCGGGGTCAATCTCCGAAACATCAAAGACGGCGATCAAGCCGACATTTGAATTGAGGAATGGAATAAGCCCGGCGTCGGATGACACTTCAGCAGGCGGAAGATCGACCGGAACGGTTGCCGGCGCGGCGATGGCCGCGGCAACCGCGGGTTGGGTTGGAGCCGATTTTACAGTCGCAACCATCAGGATTGTTCCGACGCCGGCGGGAACTAAAACGATCGCCGCGATAACGGCGGCCAGTTTTAATTTGGCGGCCATCAACATCGAGGTCGTGCCTTTTGTGAGGGTTGCCGTCGCGACCGAAGCCGAGGCCGAGGCGAGAGAAAACCCCGCCGTTAATGTCGCCGGAGCGGCATGAGTGGTGTGCGCGGACAAGGCCGCGGCAAACGCGAGCGATGGGACCACCACTCCCTGGCGGCGGAAAAGACCGCGTAGTTTTTCAACGGCCCGGCCGATCCGTTGCCGGGCGGCATCTTCCGACACTCCCAGCGCCGCGCCGACATCGGCCAGACTTTTACCTTGATAGAATCGCAGGAGAATCGCATCGCGATCGCGGCTCCTCAGGCGGTCGAGAAACTCGTCCAGCATCGGCGCGATGTCGTCCCAGATCGGATCGGGGTTTTTTTGGCGGGATTGGCCGTTCAGCATGGCTCCTTCCCTTTCATATTTTTCACGCCGGGCCCGTGTGCGCATCGCGTTGGCGGCGGCATAGCGCGTCACCTTGAAGAGCCAGGCGTGCAGGGGACGGCCATCGAGGCTGGAAGCCTTGGAGGCGAGGATCACAAAGACGGCTTGGGCAATGTCCTGGGCCTGATGTGGATCGCGGACCATGCGAAGGGCGGCGGAGTAAATCCAATCGGCATGGCGGGAGGTCAATTCCGCAAACGCTTCCTGGGAGCGCGTCCGGGCATATTGGCCAAGGAGTGAAGCATCGGTTTCGAGGGTCAAAGTCGTCATTCAACCATTAACTGTACTCGCCGTGCAGAATCGTACGAAAAAAATGGCTCCGGCACTTCTGGAGGGCGTCGGACAGGGCAGAATCCCTGATTTGAGAGCGGGAAACGGGGTTGCAATGCAGGGATTTAACGAATGGTTGGACAATTCCTGCCGCGATCAGGGGTTATGCTTGCCAAACATAGGACCTAGGATCGTGCTGTCCACGGCGTGCTGATCGAGGGTGATTTCGACCCGATCGTCATTGACCTGGATTTGCGAACCGCGGAAGACTTCGAAGAAATTGGGCCATTTGCCCTCTTGGAGTGGTGCGGGAGGCGCGCCAGTTTTTTTGGTCAGGAGGCGGGCTAGCTCAACGGCGGAGTCATGGTCCTTGCACTTGTAGGTTGCTGTCGACGCTTGATCGACCACGGGCGCGACTTCGAGGAGGCACCACTTGACGTTATCCCATAGCGGCTCGGGGTATAGCGTGGAGGAGACGCCGATGATTTCGAGGTCGCTGGGGGTTTTTTCGGATCGCAACATGGCGGGAACGAAGACGGCGCGGAGAGTGGAATCGCTGGATGCGAGGGCTTCGGCCAGATCGGGGCGAGGTTCGATGGGAGCGACTTTGAGCTGGTTCATGTCGGAGCTGAAAACCAGCGCATCGTGGAGGGTCGTGGAGAGATTGAGGTCGGGCCCCATCATTTTGCTGAGCGCGGACGTATCCATGCCCTTGGAAATCGGAATAACCACCACGGGATTTTTGGAAAGGTTGCCGCGAAACTCGAGCATCATGTAAAGCTGTTTGGCGCCGGTTTGCTTGAACATGGGGATGAACTGAGAAAATTGACCAGCCATGGCCCGGGCACTTTGAGAAGATGCGGGGTCCGAATACGAAATGGCGGCGACTCGAGACTGCACGATGGCCGGGTCGAGCGATGCGATATCGAATGAGAGGATCAAACCGACTTTTGAGTTGAGAAAAGGGGTGAGCACGGCATCCGAGGTCGGCGCGGCGGGGGGAGAAATTACCGGAGCGTTGGCAACCGCATCGGACAATACCTGAGGCTTGGCGGATGCTTGGGGCCGATTGGCGGCGATGACGAGTGTTCCGACGCCAGCGGGTAATAGCAGGATCGCCGCGATGAGCGCAGCCACTTTGAGCTTGGAGATGATCATCATGGTGGTGGCTCCTTTTGCGATGGATGCGGCGCCGGCGGTGACCGAGCCGGCGGCGCAGGTTCCGGCCAGGGCGGCAGGCGCGGCGTGTGTGGTGTTGGAGAGCAGCAACGTTGCCAGTGCCGCGGCGGGGACGACGACTCCGGCTCGAAGCAAAATCGGGCGGAGATTGTTGATCGCCTTGGCGACGCGTTTTTTGGCGGCGTCCTCGGAAATGTCCAGCGCTAATGCCACCTCGCCCATCGTCTTACGCCCGTAGAAGCGCAACAGGATCGCGTCACGGTCTTGCCGGCGAAGGCCTGAGACCAGTTGATCCAGGACTGGGAACAGATCGTTCCAGAGGTTCTCGAGATTCGTTTCGGTGATTTCGCTGGTCATCATGGCGGCGCGCCTCTCGTGTTTTTGTCGCCGTGCAGTCACGCGAAGGGCGTTGGCGGCAGAATATCGTGTGACGTTGAAGAGCCAGCCGTTCAGATGCTCGGTCCGAATTTTTGCCGCCCTTTGGGAAAGAAGAAGAAAGACCGCCTGCGAGACGTCTTCGGCCGTGTGGCGGTCGCGCACCATCCGCAGAGCCGCGGAGTAGACCCAATCGGTGTGACGAGCAACGAGCTCGGCAAACGCCTGCGGAGAGCGGGATCGCGAATATTCGGCAAGCAGGTCGGAATCGGTCTGAAAGGTGTTCACGCTCATCTACAGGATATATGTACGACGTCACGGAAAGGGGGAATTTCCCGGTCCCCGGCCTCCATGTCGGGGCGTAAACCATTAATTTTAATGCAATTAAGAAGCCCCGCATGAACATGCGGGGCTGGGAAAATTGGCGGGATTTCCGATTTTTCGGGTCGGCCTGTCACTGCTTTGGAGTAACTCCGTGCAACGAGATGAACATTCGCAGGAGAAAATCCTCGATCTGTTTCAGATCGATCGAATCTCGCACGGTGTCGTTATCGGCAGTGATGGTCAAGTTTTGCGTGAGTTTCCCAAAGTCGACCCCGGGGATCGGCATCAGTATGCCGGGAGTCTTCTGGGCTTCTGCCAGACGGTCGCGAGCCAGCTTGACCAGGGATTGAGCGCTGGCGGCATCCTTGCATTTGTAGGTCCCGACAAGGCCCGCGGGTTCGCTGGGGGGCAGGGAAATATCAACAAGTCCCCAAGCCACGTTCTGCCACAGGGGATCGTTGAACGCGGCTTGCATGCCGAGCGTGGCCAATGCCGGCGATTTCTCAAGCTGAAGAGGAGCAAATGCGAGCCGCACGGCGCCGGAACCAAATGCCAGCGCGGCGGCCAGGTCCGGGCGCGGCTCCGGCTTGACGGCCTTGAGTTGTTCGATCATGGCTGGTGCGGCCACAATCACCGCCTGGCCTATCACGCTCACGCTCATCGCCGCCTGTTGGGGGGAAGCATTGGCCGCCGGTGAAGTGACCAGCTTGAGATACGTTGCCAGTGCTTGCGGGTCGGTTCCGTTGTCCACGGGAAAGATGAGTGCTGGCAAATTGCCTTGAAACAACTGCGCTAAGTCGACGGCGATGTAGAGATTATGCCCGCCGGCGTTTTTGAATTTTGTAAGCCATGGGTTAAGCTTATCAGCAGCGGATTGCACGGATTGGGTGATTTGCGAGAGGGCTTTGGGGTCGAGGTTGGAATCGATCAAAACGCCCTGAAAATCGCCCTGGAGGGCGTCCACGTCGATTTTGTCCGCATTGGCGATGACCAGGAGATCCGTCTGAGCATTGACGAATGGCGCGATGCGGGGATCGAGCTGGGGCTCGGCGGGGACCGCGATGGCCAGCGGAGCTATGGCGGGGGGGTTGGCGGCAGGCGGTGGAGTGCTTGCCGTCATGTGCGGGGCGGCCAGGAGGATCGCCCCGATCCCGGTCGGCAGCAGGGCGATCATGAGAATGGCGGCGGCGACGGCTTTGAGTTTGGCGGTGAACAGCATGGTGGCGGCTCCTTTTGCGATTGTCGCAGCGCCGGTGGATGCGGAGGCAGTTGTGGCGCTCAGGGCGAGCGTCGCGGGCGCGGCGTGTGTTGTATGGGTGAATAGCGCGGTTGAGAAAATGAATGCCGGCGCGACGACTCCACGCCGGCCCAGCATCTCGCGCAGGCGATCGACGGCGCTGGCGACGCGTTTCTTGGCGGCGTCTTCGGAGATGCCCAGGGCGGTCCCCACCTCGGCCATGCTCTTGCGCTGATAAAAGCGGAGCAGCAGTGCATCGCGGTCAGCGCCTTGGCCAGGCGTGGGTCGGCGAGCCCGGCGAGCACGCCGGTCGAAATGGCGCCGCTCTCAACGACGTGACGCACGATTAGGATCAGGAGATAGTCGAACAGCCGGTCGAGCGCCGCCTGGCGGCCACCACCTTCGGAGAAGGCTTCGCCGACCAGCAGATCACAAACCGGGCCCAGCGCCGGATGAGCAGCGAGCGGCAGGACCAAACCTTCCGGTAGGCCCTGGCCAATCGGGTTACCCTCGGCACCCCCGAGTTACACGGTCGCCCATACCAGGGCGGCCCCCACCTCGGCCATGCTCTTGCGCTGATAACAGCGGAGCAGCAGCGCATCGCGGTCGATTGATCGCAGGCGATCGATCGCTTCATCCAGGGCGGGGGCGACGTCGTTCCAGAGGGAATCGGAATCGGTGGGGGTGGATTGTTCGATCATAATGGCAGCCCGCCTCTCATATTTATCGCGGCGCGATCGGGCGCGGACGGCATTGGCCGACGCGTAGCGCGTGACCTTAAACAGCCATCCGTGCAGAGAAACATGGGAAAGTTTTGCGGCCTTGTCGGCCATCAGAAGGAAAACGGCCTGCGTGACATCCTCGGCCAGGTGTTTGTCGCGCACCTGCCGCAAAGCGGCGGAGTAGACCCAGTCCGAATGCCGCGAAACCAGTTCAGCAAACGCCTCCTGCGAGCGGGCTTGAGCGTATTGCTGGACGAGGGAGGAGTCGGTTTGTTCGGCCATCTGAGTCATCCGAATGATACATGTGCGGGGGGGAGAAAAAGGGAGGGGAAAATGGGAAAATCATCCACGAGTGGGGTGAGATCCACGGGCTTGCGCCCGTGGCTATTAAAATTGGACAAGGGAGGGTGGTTCGTGGGTTAATAGCCACGGGCGCAAGCCCGTGGACGGCTGGGAGTTAAATGCCTGTTTATTTGTTTACGTATCACTCGTATCGGAGTTGGGGTCCTGATCATCGACGGGGTTATGTTCAGCGGGGTACGGGATATCTTCCGCGCGATCTTGCTAAGGCCCGGAAATATGACACGAATGCAAAGCAGCCTCCTGTTATTTTCAATGAGAAAATACAGCATATTTTGATTCGCATCGCGGTAGAGATATGTGCGGGTGAAGAATGGACATTGCACGCGGCTGCTTGTGAAACGACGCATATTCATCTGCTTGTGAGTTGGAGGAAATATACTCCTTGGCTTGATGTTTCGACTCGATTGAAAAATCTTCTGAGCTATCGGCTTGGTAGAGAGTTCAGTGTGCGCGGCAAAAAGTGGTTCGTTCGCGGCACGAGTCGGAAGCGGGTCAAGGACCGGCAGCATTTCGATCATCTCGTGACGCGGTATCTTCCCAAGCATCGCGGCCTGTTTTGGCGAGCCGATATTTCGCTTCCCCAAGTAGCCGCAGGCACTAATTAATTCTGCCTCGCCGGCGGCAGGGTCCAATCAGGCATGACCTTCTGTCTTAGCGATTCAAATGGGTTGTGCCATTTTTTGCCGCCGGTTTGGTCGCGCCAGATGAGATAGAGCAGTTTGAGGGATTGCTGGACCTGGGCGTCGGTGGTATCGGGGTCGCCGGATTTGGCAAGGGTGTGCATGCAGTCGAGGAGCTTGTAGGTGGCTTCCCAGACCTGGTCGTTATTTTCTCCGAGCTTCTCGTCGCGGACCAGGGGGCCCAGGGATTCTTTCACGGCTTTGCAGTCACCTTGCTCGTAGGCGATCAGGCCGATGCCCAGCGTCACCAAGGGATCGGGATAATTGCGATCGGCCGAGCTGCCCGGGTCGATCGTGGCCTGATAAAGGGTGAAATTCTCGGGCGATTGAAGCTGACGGTAGAGCTGCATCGCATCGGCCAATTCCTGCTTGCGCTGATTGGGATCCGTTTCGAGCGTGGCGGCCTGGCGTTTAGTGTCGGCGTCGAAGCGGCGATAAATGTAGGTGTAGCCGTGAATTTTGGGATCGGTGCTCTGCTGGGCCCATTGGACGAGAAAGCCGCTGAGCATGGCGCGGTTGTCGGCCAGTTGGCGGATTTGATCCTCTGCCGCGTGCTGCGCGCCGATGTTGCCGCTGGATTTGGCGGCGTCGGCGTCGGCGCGGGCTTTATCGAGTTCGCCGCTAAGGGTTGCGAGGAGATCGCGGACGGTTTGGGCGCCTTCGCCGGCCCCGGTGGCTTTGAGATATTCCACCAGCGCCTGCGTCGCGTCATTGTTACGGCCCAGTTGCATGTATGCCTGCACGCGGAGAAACAATGCCCCGCTCAGCAGCGCCTTGGCATCGGGCATGCCCTGCACAGAATCCTCGAAGCCGTTCAATATCGACAGCACGCGCTGAGGGTCCTTGCTCTGGCGTCGGATCAGATCGGCGGCCAGCAATTGCGTCCGGGCCAGCGTGGAACGGGCACGGGCCTTTTCGTCATCCGGGCTGGAGCTTTGAATCAAGCCTCTCGCCAGCGCCTGGACGGCGCCGCTCATCGACTGAATCTGGTTGACCAGGGCCTGGCGCTGCTGATCCGATAGATTGCTGTCGTCTTCCAATTCATTTTTGATCGCGACCATCTCGCCGTAGCGGGCCGTCAGAACGCGGGCCGGATCTTCGTCGGCGGGGACCATGTGGTAATACTTGATTGCCTCGGCCCACTTGCCCTGGCTCACCAGGTCCGACGCGTATTGCAATGCGAACTCGCGTTTGTTGAAGGGCGGATTGATCGCGATGGGCAAGAAGCGATCCTGCACGCGCAGGACTTGAGGGTCCTTGGGTGAGGATTCGCGTAGCTCGCCGATCAGGCTCCGCGCGCGTTCCAGCGCGAAATCCGCTTTTGCCGCCGGATCGCTTCCGTACTGCTCGATATAATCCAGCAGCGTATCCACCGCCGCGACTTTGTCGCCCAGATATTCCTGAAAGACGCCGACCAGAAGCGCCGGCTCCAGCGCCTCCGGCGGCGGCAGGGATCCGGCTTTGCAGCGATTCAAAATCTCCCGCGCCGCATCCAGGGCATGCTGAAGTGTTGCTTTGTCCTTCACCTGATCCGGCTGGTTGGCAATGACGACTTGCCGGCCCTGATCGACCACGGCTTTGAGCAGCGTGGGGTCTGCCTGGGTCAGATCGGAATCGCTCGGCAGGCGCACGGCCAATTGCTGAAGGATCACCTCGCGCAGCCCCGGGAAATCCTGCATCAATTGGTTCAGCGCCGCGGCCGCCTTGGCATTGGCGGCGGTCTTTTCATCGCCTGCCGGCGCCTGGTCGGCCGCCAGCGCGAGAATTCGATATTCCAACAGCCGCAGCGCCGCGGCCTGCTGTGTGTCGTTGGCGAAATTGGCTTTCTGGTCCGCGGTTGCGTCATCCAGAGCGGCCCGCGCCGCGGTCGCATCGCCCGCCATCACGTCCGCGATCACCATGCTGCACCGCGCCCGAAACAGAAGCCCCGGCGACGGGGCTGGTGAAATCTGGCTCTTGTCGCTATTGAGCAGGGAATTGAGCAGCTCGCGTGCCGCCGTGATGCCGCCGGGTCCCCGGAGCATCTGAAGCTTGGCCAGGAGCAGGCGGACTTCCGGCTGGATTCCTGAATCGGCGTTGTCCCATCGCGAAAAGGATTTGGCCGCCGTCTCGATCAGCGGACTGCGATGGCCGTCTCCGGGCTCCAGGGAAAGAGCGACGGCATACTGCATTCGCGCCTTCTGGTACGAAGCGGCGCCGGCCACGTCGCTGGCTCGTTGCCATTGCACAGCGAGTTTGTCGTCGGGGCTGGTGATGCGGTTGGCCAGATCGTCCGCCCGCGCCGAAGCCAGTTGCTCGGCGCGCTGGTAAATCTTCATGGCGGCCTGCGCGATCGGCCGCAGCCGTGCCCGGGCGACGGGACTGGAGCCCCAGACCTCAAGCACGCCGGTCAACGGATCGACGCCTTGCTCGGCAACGACCTGCCCCTCCTTGAGGAGCAGTTCCACGTCGCCGTTGTAAGTCCCGATCACCCGATCGATATTGTCCGCGACACTTTCCAGCATTTGTTGTCGCTGCGAGGGCGAGAGCCCCGAATCCGATGCGAGCCGATGCAGCGCCAGAAGGCTCTGCATCGCAGCGCGGCTATCCGGCGGCACATTCTCAACCTCAAATGCGCGGTTCAGGAGATCGTCCAATCCCCGCCCGGCCAACTCCGCTAAAAGCGGGGCATCCCCGAGTGAATCCAGGCCGCCCGCAGGGGGATTGGGCGAGTCGCCCCGCGAGGCCGCCGGCAGAAAACCGGCGGCGATCGCGGCGATGATGAAAGCTCTTAAACAGCGCATTGTTTCAATGGCCAAGTGTGAATTTTTACCTCAGAGGGCGCGGTAAAAATTAAACGCTACTGTCCCTGCGTGATCCCAAAGCCAACCTGCTTGAATCCCGCATCCTGGGCCGCCTCGAAGACCGGCACCAGATTCTCCAGCGTCACGTTCTGCGAGGGGAAAATCGTCACCTGCACCTCGTCGGGATTGACGCCGGCTTCCTTGAAGGCATCAATCTGCGAGATCAGATCGGCCTTCAATTGATCGTATGCCTTTTGCGGGTCGGTGCTCCGCACGGAGGCAAAATTTCCGGCTTTGGCGATGTAGTACGATCCTTCCTCGTGGACGGTGATGGTGAATTTCTTGGGGATCGGCGTTCCCTCGATCGGCTTGACGCTGGCGCCGTTGGCCGCGATGGGGATGTCGGCGATCAGATAATGCTCGGCCCCCGTGAACGTGCCGGCCAGCATCAGGAAGATCAGGATCACCATGACGACGTCAACCAGAGGCGTCATGTTGGGCCCAGAATCGTAGTGAACTTTTTTCGCGCCTTGGATTTTCATGGTTTCATCGTCTCAAGGTTTTTTGGTGTCGAAAGCGAATGATTTCACGCGGGCCATGTTGCACTCGATGAAGACCGGCGCCAGAAAGTTGTACGTCAGCGATTTATCGCCGCGGATGATCACTTTGAAATTGGGATTGGGGGGCACGCCGTATTCGGGGTTGCCTTCGCGGTAAGAGATCAGCGTGTCACGAAGCTGGGGAAATTCCCTGCCGTCAATTTCCGTATGGATTTTCAGATCGGTCATTTTCCCGTTGATCATGGCCGTAATGATCGGCTGCGAATCGGCGACGCCGGTCGGGCCATTGACGACGTTGAGGACCAGCGTGTTGCCCATGTCGCGCAGGTCGGTGCCGAGCACGCTGGCGGGGATGTCGATCTTGGGGTCGGCTCCGGTGTCCACGCCGATCTTGGCCACGAGCATGAAGAAAATGATCATGCACATGACGATGTCGATCAGGGGCGTGACGTTGACGCCGGATTCACGGATGGGCGGCATGGCTTGCCTGCGCATGGGGGCTCCTGACGAGGAGAGAGTGAATCAACCCTGCGGAGGGACGCCGGGAACGGGCGTGGCAGCCAATGGAGCTTTTCGCCCGCCCAGCAGGGAGGGGGGCCCCGGAACCCCGGCCGCGCTTCGCGGAGGCGCCGCGTATTGAGCGGTCGCGGCCATATTCGTCGGTGCCATCGCCGCCGCGGGCGGCCGCGCATCGGCGGGTTTGATCATCAGCAGCAATTCCTCGGCGATTAGAGCGCCGCGAACCGTCAGGCGGTCCACCACTGTCCGCAACACGCCAAACGCCGCTAGACATGGGATCGCCAGCATCAATCCGAGCATCGTGTGGCACAGCGCCTTGGAGACGCCGCCGGCCAAGGTCGCCGGGCTGGCCTGCCCCTGCTGGGCCGACATTTCGCTGAACGCGTCGATCATCCCCAGGACTGTTCCAAGCAGACCGAGCAGCGGGCCGAGATTGCCGATGATGTTCAGGTATTCAATCTTGCGAAATTGCTCGGCCGTCTGCTCGCCGATCGCCGTCTCCATCGCCTCTTTCATGCTGCTGAAGCTGGGGGCGCGCTTGAGGGCGGGGTTTAATGCCCGGCTGATGAAGCTCGGATCGCTCTCCGTGAAATCCATCAGCTCATTGAATCGCCGCGTCATGATCATCTCGCGAATCTGCTCGATCGTCCCGATGGGCAGGAAGACGGAGGCGCGATTCTGGATGGCCCCCTGAATGATCAGGGTCAAACCGGTGATCGAAAGCGCCAGGATCGTGGAGAGGACCGGATCGCGGTGATTCATCACCAGCGTCCAGATGCCCGGGTTGGGCATGGCCGCGGGACGGTCCGACCCCGCCGTCTGGGCGTGGCTGGGACTGGTTAGGATGAACAGCGTAATGGAAATCAGGACCGCAAACAGCACCAGGCGAAACCTGGAATTGGCATATCGACGCATGGATAAACTCTTTCTGTTTGTCCGCCTTCCTGGGCCTGTTCATCCCGCGCCAGGCCGGAGCCGATCTCACTGCATCTGGCCGGGGTTGAACAATGGCGCCAATTGGGCTTACAAATCATCACTGTAGAACTTCTTGTAATTGCCCCCGTTTTCGGTGGCGATAGTCGTCATAATCTCTTCAAAATCTTTTCGGTCAAACGAGTCTTTGTCCTTGTCTCCCAGCAGCAAGATCGTGTTCACGTGGGTTTTCTTGCCCCGATTGAGCTTGGTGACCGCTTCGAAAACCTGCTGGTTGTCGGTCGTATTGTACATGTTGTTGAAATCGCCGTGACTGAGCAAAAAGACCAGGTCCGGCTGCTCGCGAAACGCCTCGGTCAGGGCGGGGATGGGATTGTTGATGTCGGAGAACGGGAGGTTGTCGATGAAATTGAACGCCAGCGTTTTATTTTTGGGCGTTGCCAGGAGCAGGTCGCCGGCCAGTTTTTGATACTCCGCGCCGTTTTCGCGTGTTCGATGAAAGATCAGGATATTGAAGGCCTGGACGGGGGAAAGGTTGGAGATATCGCGTTTCAGTTCGCGGCGGAGTGAATCATCGGCGCGTCCGACCATCGAGCCGGAGGCGTCGCAGACATAGATCAGGCTGTGGACGTTGCCGCCATGGCCGAAGATCTTGCTCTTGGGCCCATTTCCCTGTCCCCCGCCGCGCGGGCCAAAGGCGGCCATCATCCCGCCACTGGTATGCTCGCCCAGGGGGTTAAGGGCGGAGTTGTCGTTGCCGCGCCCGATCGCCTTTTGGTTGCCGGCCGCGATCGTGTCGCCGCCGGTAATCGAGCTGTCGGCCAGCGCCTGATTGAGGTTGTCGCTTTTGCGCTGGGCCCAGCCTTGTGAATCGACGTTGGGGTCATTTTCCTGGTTTGCCTTGCGGGTCGGATCGTCGCCGATGCCGGGGTTGGGAATCCCGCCGATGTTGTTGTCGGTCGCCAATGTCGCGTCGGGAATAATGATCTGCTCCCGGCTTGGCTCACTCAGGACATGGCTGACGATGGGTTTGACCACGACCAGCGCTACCGTAAATGCCGTGATATGGAAAAAAAACGAACTGGCCCATGGCAGGATGTTCTGAACCCAATCGCGCTGCCAGAATGGACGATCGTGCGGCTGGAGCGACCTGGGCAATGGGAGGGCGCTGCCCTGAATTGAAGGGCTCGCTTCCATCATCTGGTCGCTCATGGGGTTGGCTTGCGTCATGCCCGCATCTTCCAATTAAGTCGGCTTTCGGGCGGGGGTTCCGTTAACGCTCACGTCCTATAAGAACCCCGGAAACGTGAGCCCTGCCAAATAAAGGACACTCAAAAGGTTAAGCCGTTGCAGTGAAAAAGGAAAGTGGGACTCTTTGGGGCGGGGCCTAAAAGTAATCCGTGCAGAACGGAAGGGGCCCGACGGCCAGGGCGTCCAATAATCCAGCCGCGCCGGCGGTATTTTCGCTGGCCACCCCAACGCGGACGGCTTGGGAGGCGGGCAGGTCGCCGGTGGCGATCGGCGCCCAGTCCTTGTCGCGGCATTCGAAATCCGCGGCCGCCTGGCTCGGTTTGACCGTTGCCCGTCCCCCCTCCACCTCGATCGAAAACCGCGAAACATGACCCTCGACCTCACGCACCGCGACCGTTGCCGAACCGCGCGTTCCCGCCGGCCAGCGGATCGCTTCCAAATACCGCTTGTGATTCAGAATCCGCAGCTGCATCCGTGTCATCACGGTTTTTGACGAAGTGTCGTAATGGACAGGACGATGCGGGAGCTGGGGTTCGCGCAGCAGGCGGTTCACCTGCCAATTGTCGGGGAGCTGGATCGTCGCGGCGGCGTATTGATCGCGCAACGAGCCCAGAAATGTGAGGAGCCGGCAGAATGCCTGGGGCGAATCGGCCGACCACTCCTTTGCATCGATGAGATATCGGCCATCGCGATTCACAAAGCTGGTCGCCACCCATGCGGTCGAGGCGTCATCGACAAACGTCGTTCCATTCTCATTTAGAAGGTTCAGATAGTCGTCCCACGCACGCGCCGGACGCTCGACATCGCATTGTCCCGCTTCGACCATTTTCTGGTGATATTGCATCAGGCGCGGACGGTCGTTGTCGTTCATCAGCCGCCAGCCGGAGCAATCTCCCGACGGCAGGTAGTTCAATGGAATGGTCCATACCGCCCGGCGCTCGACCACCCCATATCCGAAATGTTCGTAAAACGAGACGCGAAACGGCATCAATACAGTCATCACCTGCTCGCGCTGCCGCGCCATGCGCACGACTTCCATCATGACTGCCGAGGCCACGCCCGATCCTTTCCCATCGGCGGCATTGTGCTTGCGGCGCCGCACCGTCTTGATCGCGCCGACGTACCCCACGCCCTGGCACGGCAGAGGCGCTCCGCGCACCCACATCGTCATCGAGAGCCCCGTTGCCGTCCCGACCCCTACTCCGTCCTGCTTGGCCAGCAGAAAATCGCCGGCCCCCGCGCGCTGATCCAAACGGATGCGCTCCTTGAAGCGGGCCAGCTCTTTGCCTGCCTGGCCGAATGCCTGCCAGCGCACCTCGGCGACATGATCCAGATCCTCTTCTCCGACCCATCGCATCGAAAGGGACATCGCCTTAGAATCGCAGTTTTGATCCGGGAGATCAACTATGGCCAAGATCGCCATCCTCGTCGAAAAAATTTACGAAGACCTGGAATTGCAATACCCGCGCCTGCGCCTCAAGGAAGCCGGGCATACGGTCGACATCGTCGGCCCCAAGGCCGGCGAAACGTTTATCGGCAAGCACGGTTATCCCCAGAAATCCGAGAAGAGCGCGGCCGACGTCAAAGCCTCGGATTACCGGTTGATCGTCATCCCCGGGGGCTCCTCTCCCGATCACATGCGCCGCGACGGGGCGATGGTGAAGCTAGTCCGTGATGCGGCGGGGGCCGGGATTGGCATGGCCGCCATCTGCCACGGGCCCTGGATGCTTTGCAGCACCGATGCGCTGCGCGGACGCCGCTGCACCAGCTACATGAGCATTGTTCACGACGTCGTCAACGCGGGCGGCAAATGGGTCGATGAGGAATGCGTCGTCGATGGGCCGATCATCACCGCGCGTTGCCCGGATGATCTGCCCAGCTTCAGCAATGCGATCCTCCAATTCGTCAGCGGGGAAAAAGCGGCCGGCGTCAAAGGCAAACCCATCGCTCCCCAATGGGTGATCGATACCATTTCGATCACATCCCGCGGATGATCATCGCGCCCATTATCCTCGCGGATGTCTTTGGCTCGCCTGTCCTGCGCGCGGCGGTGGTCGCGGGCGCGGTGGGAGTCGCGGGGGCGGTCCTCTCCATCTTCGTCGTCCTGCGCCAATGGGCTTACCTGGGCGACGGCATCGCCCATGCGGGATTCGGCGGCGTCGGAACGGCGCTGCTCCTGGCCGTTGCGTTTCCCGTGCTCAATAATTCCACGGCCATTTTTCTGATCGGATCGGCTTCGATGATCGTCACCGCGATGGCGGTTGCCTGGATTAGCCGCCGTGGAGCGGTCAGCGGCGACGCGGCCGTTGGAATTTTCGTCTCCGCCACGCTCGCCTGGGGATTGGTCGCCTTCTCGATCAACGACCATCTGGGCCGCGGCGGTAACGGCGGTTGGGAACTCTACCTCATCGGCGAACTCAATCGTCTCTCCATCCAGGACATGGCGTTGGGCGTGGCGATTTCATTGGCCGTCATCCTGGTCGTCTGGGGGCTTTTCGGCCAAATCGTCCTCTACTGTTTTGATCCCACTCTCGCGCAAGTCACCGGCGTCCCGGCCGGGTTCATCCATTACCTACTGATGCTCCTGGTCAGCCTGGTCATCGTGGTCGGCGTGCGCCTGGCTGGCTTCCTGCTCGCCCCGGCCCTGCTCGTCCTGCCCGGCGCGATTGCCCTGACCGTCACCAAAAAAATGCGCTTGGTCCTGATCCTCGCGATTGTCTCCAGTCTCATCGCCAACCTGGCTGGCGTCTGTATTGGAACGCGCTGGACCTATATCAAGCCCGGCCCCGGGATCGTCGGCATTCTCTTCATTGAGTTTCTCGCCGCGCACTTTTATCGTCTATTCGCCAAAACCGCCTGACTCTTCAAATGACCACTGAATCGCCCCCAACCACATCCTCAATCGACTGGCTTTCCTGGACTCTGGCCGTCGTATTGATCCTGATCGGCGGCGCCGTTCGCGCCCGCATGTTCCAGGCCAATTCCTCCTTCTACCGCGACGAAGCGGCGCTGGCCCTCAACATCGTCCATCGCTCGCCATCCGGGCTCTTCAAGCCCCTTGATTATGAGCAAGGCGCCCCTGTCGGATTTTTAATGCTCGAAAAACTTGCCGTCTCCCTCGGCGGAAACAACGAGCGCTCGCTCCGCGCCGTCCCCCTGGCCGCGTCCATCCTGGCGTTGCCACTCTTCTACCTCTTCTGCCGGCGAATCATGGGTTCCCGATTCGCGTTGATTCCATTGGCTATCCTCGCCATGGGGGCCAAGCAATACGAATACGCCGTGGATGCCAAGCAATATTCGATGGATGTCTGCCTGACCTGCGGGCTGTTGCTGATCGCATCGCTCGACCTGGGAGTGATCTGGCTCGCCATCGCGGGCGCTTTGGCCATTTGGTTCTCCCATCCAATCATCTTCGTATTGGCCGGAATCGGCGTCGCCACGATTTTTCAGCTCCGTTCCAGGCAAATCCTGATCCTCGGCGCCGCATGGGCCGCCAGCTTTGCCGCCAATTATTTACTCATCCTCAAACGCCTGAGCCACAGCGATTACATGCAACATTTCTGGGCCCAGGCCGGCGCGTTTGCTCCGATCCCCAAATCGATTTCCGCCCTGATCTGGTACAAAAAAACTTTCTTCAGCCTCTTCGAGGACCCCTTGTCATTGGGATTCGCGGGTCTGGCCGCTCTCGTTTTCTTTCTCGGAATCTTTTCCCTCTATCGCCGCAAGAAACCCGCCCTGGCGATGCTCCTGCTCCCCGCATTCCTGGCCCTGGCCGCTTCTTCCATCCATAAATACCCCTTCAGCGAGCGATTAATCCTCTTCCTCGGCCCGCTCCTGGCCGCCTGCATCGGCGTCGGTTTTGAATACCTCTGGGAAAGCATTCGCCGCCCCGTCGGAATCGTCGCGCTGCTTCTCCTGGCGATCTCCCCGCTGAACACCACCGCCGACTATCTCCGCAAACCGCCTCAGCGCTATGACATCCGCTCCTCCATGACATTCATCGCCGCCAATCGCCTCCCGGATGATTCTTATTACGTCTACCCCTTCTGCCAAAACGGATTCGCCTATTACAAAGAACGATTCAACATGGCTGATGCCAAGCCCGTTGTCAGCCTCCAGGGCGCATCCTGGGACGCCTACCGCGCCGAACTGGCGCCATTTCATCTTCAGCGAGTCTGGGTCCTCTTCGAAGAACCAACGAGCGTTGACGGCATCGATGACCAGCAAAAAGCCCTGGCGATCCTCGACTCCATGGGCGAGCGAATTCTGGAGGAAAAACCGTTCGGCGAATACGTTGCCTGCTATTACCTGACGATGCCCATGCCCTCAGGATCCACTCGGCCGTGACGCCGCTCGCAGATCGTACAACTCCGCCGCGCCACCGTCATACGTGAATTTCTCCAGCAATTTCCCGCGCTGCCGCAATATCTGCTCGATCATCTCCCGATCGCGCTGCCCATCCCTCACCGGATCCATCGAAAACAAAACCCAC
>CAZCKE010000006.1:0-7996 GCA_964499005.1 uncultured Tepidisphaeraceae bacterium | reverse complement strand
CGAGAAGGTCCTCGTGCTCGGGCGAAAGCCCTGCGGACACCAGCACCCGAAATTGGAGGAGATGCTCGTCCCGGACTTCCTGAAGCTCGAACCCTCCGACCGGCTGCGCGGTTACGACGCGTGCTTCTATTGCGCCGGTGTCAGCTCGGTCGGCATGAGCGAAGCGGACTACACGCGCGTGACCTTCGACACGCCGGTGCACGTCGCGACTGTCCTCCCCTGCGAGGGGACGGTGCCCGTCCCCGCTGCCCACCCCTCACCGAATCCATCGAAACCAACACCCCCGCCCCCCCGCGCCCATCCATTTTCGTCAAATCCGCCGAGTAGCTCGCCCGCCGATTTGCCGGATCGGCCTCAAATACTCCCTGGATTGGCGCCGCCCCCGTAATCGCAAAATCCGGCCGGCTCTGAAGGTAGTAACTTCCCAGCACATCCGATCCCCAGTGCAGGTACATGGCATCCCCGTTTTGCCAATGTTCCTTCACATAACGCATCGCCGGTTTGATGTCGTAAGAAATCGACGGATGAACCGCAAACTTCGCCGCGACATACAACGGATAAACCAACAGCAACCCAGCCGCCGCAATTCGCATTCCCGCGACGGCCGGAGCCTTGGGCCAATCTCCTCCAATTGCCAGCGCCGGCGGCAAGACCAGCAAAGGCGCACAAAACAAAATCAGCCGTTCCGAGAAGGGATACTTATGCAGCGCTGAAGCCGCCATGCACAGTGCGATCGTCCCCACCACGATCGCCCCGGTCCGCGGCCGCACTTTAATCGTCATCAAACATCCAATGCCAAACGCCGCCAGCACGATCCATTCCATGAAATGCCACCGCGCTCTCCCTGGCGGAACGAGGCTGATCGGATTTTCAAACGCGCTCATCAGCGCCCGTGGATACCAGAGCAATTGATCCATGCCTGTGGGAATCGGCGCAAACGCATTGCGCTGTGCCCAGTAACTCGTCAGATATTCGCTGGCCGCGTAATGCCGGGAGATCAGTACGAAATTCAGCAGAAAACTGCCTAGCCAAACCGCCCCGATCCCCGCATGAACAGCCGCCTCGTGTTTTCGCTTCGAATAAAGGTCTTCCAAAACCGTCGCCGCCCCAATGGCTCCCAATACAAACAGTGCCGGGTGCGAAAACCAGATTGCAATCGCCCCGACCCCCGCCAGCCATTTCATGCTCCGCCGCCGGTCCGGCCACATCGCGATCCAAACCACCAGGATCGTCCACAGCACGTCCGTCGAATACTGTTTTCCCTCCGCCACATAGCGGATCAAATGCTCATCCAACGCCATCCACGCCAGCCCCAGCAGCATCGCCGCTTTCGGCAGCGCGCGCTTCGTCATTGCGTAAAACAGCGGCAGCGCGATCACCGCCGCCAAAAATGGAACCAGCCGCACCGCCCATTCGCTTTTCCCAAACAGCCCGATGGCGATTTTTTGCAGGAATAAAAACCCCACCGGCGCCGCCTGGTCCCCCAAATCCAGCGGATGAAACAGCAACTGACCCAGCGACTTGCTCATGACGTTCATCGCGAGCTGCGCTTCATCATGCATGACTCCCCGGTCCTGGAGATAGCGGCGCAGACGCAGCGCGACGCCGAGGATGACAATGAGCCACGGAGACAGCGGATGATTCACAAGCCGATGGGCCAGACGTTTGAGCATCGGATCGTCGGTCGCGAACAACTTATTGGATTTGCGGGAAATCGTACAGCGTGGAGGTTTTCAGCGGTCCTAGAAAAAATGGACGGGGGCGGTCACGAATGACCGCCCCCTGTTCCATCCCTCGATTCCTTCGCCAGGCTGATCCTCGTATCCCGCCAGGCTGATCGAAGCGAAACCAAAACCAAACGAAACCCTCAGTCCAAACTTAACCCTCATCCATCAGGCAGCCATGGGAAGCGTGGAGCCCGCCACAAACCCATTGGCCGTTACCGAGTACGTGCCGCTCAGGGTGACGTTCTCGTACACATCGCCCTGCGGGAGGCCCATGGCGGACCATTCGGCGGGGGTCAGATACCCGCTCTGGACGCCGCCATGCAGGTTCACGTAGAAATATCCGCCCTGAGCCCAGTTCGAGGTCGTGGGGACCGCCCACACGTTGTTCTTGATCTCGCTGAAGCTGCTCAGGTCATTGTTGTCGACCTGGACCAACCCCTGCCCGGAGCCGGTCTGGTAGTTGGGGTCGACGAACAGGTTGTTGTCCATGGTGATGTTGAGCGCGGTGCCGTTGGCAACCGTCAGGAAACTGCCCATCGCGCCTGAATCGATCACGGTGTTGTGAACGAACGTGATGTTCTGTGCCTGCCAGTTGATCTGGCCGTTGACGTTGGTGCTGATCTGCTGGGCGTTGATCAGGAAGCCCGAGTTTCCGCTCTGGTAGACGACGTTGTTCCGCGCCGTCACGTCGTGCGCGCCCGGCTGAAACGCGATGGTGATGTTGTGCGTCACGTTGGAGTCGAATACGCCGTACTGGAACGAGTTGGTCGTCGGTGCGCTGAGCGACCCGATCGGGCCCATGCCGATGCCACCGCTGGTGATCGTGTTGGCATAGACGTAGGCGTAGGTGCCTTCCTGCACGGCGATGGAGCCTTTGACCATGTCATTGGGGCCGGTGCCGCCGATGTTGGCCAAATCGTTGTCCGCGATCAGCACGCGATTGGCGCCGCCGACGCGGATCAGGCTTTCGCCGATCGAGTTGGCCACGCTGTTTCCGACGATCACGATATCGTTGCCCTGCACCCACGCGAAGTAGGCGTTGAGCTCTGTCGGATCAGGAGAGCTGTTGTCCTGAACCAGAACATCGCTGGGCGACGAGTTCATGTTCATGTCATGGAGCAGGTTTCCAAACGTGTTGTCGGCAATCACGATATCCGTGCCGGCGGGGAAGAAGCCGGAGATGATCGCGCTTTCGTCCCAATTATCCGCGTAGATCGAATCCAGCTTCAGGCCCTGAACCGTGATGCCATGGCTCTGATTGGTCAGGCCGATCATCGCGCCCTGCACCTTGGGGCCTGTGTACATGATGGTCGGCTTGGCGCCGCTGCCGTAGGAACCGACATAGACGTTCCGCAAGCCGTTCAGATTGAGCTGGCTCGGAGCGGTTTCGTTGAAGGTGTCGCCGCTGTTGAACAGGACGCGCATGTTGCTTGTGAGGAGTTGGCTGAGGCGCGAGAGGCTCTGGATCGGGTCACTGGCTGACGTGCCATCGTTGGCGTCGTTGCCATTGGCCGCGACGTAGATCGTCGGGCGAGTATCCGCGCCGACCGTGATCTGCTGGGTTACGGTCCCCACCTGGCCGTCTGGCGCGGTGATGGTCAGCGTCACGGTGTACGTTCCAGCGTTCTGATACAGGTGGGCCGCGTTGAAGCCCGTGAGCTGGTTGTGGGCGGAGTTCGGATCGCCAAAGTCCCACTGGATCTGGTCGCTGACGACCGAGCCGGTCCCGAAGTTCGAGGTCGTCGCTTGCGCGAAAACCGACTGGCCCGGCAGAAGCGACGTGCTCGAGGTGAACGTAATCACCGGAGCGGGCGCCGTCGGGCTCGCCGGGGGAGGAGTGGCAACGGGGGGAGTTACCACCGGAGGCGTCACGACCGGAGGCGTCACAACGGGCGGGGTGACGATCGGCGTGACTGGGTCGCCGCTTGTAACCGGCTGCGGATTGATGACGGCGCCGCCGTTGTTGTTGTTCTGTTGCGAATTGTCCTTATCGCTCGTCGAAGGCCCGGTCGGCTGCGTCGCGGGGCCGTTGTTGGTTGCGCTTCCGCCGGCCAGCGTGACGGTTTGGTTGGCGGCCACCGTACTGGTCTTCCCGTCGGTGGTGATAAATTCCACGGGCGCCGAGACGTGGCGCCCGACGCGAATCGTCTGCGTCCCGTTATTGGTCTTGATCACGATCTGACGGATGGCTTCGATTGGGGCAACGCGGCCATAGTTATCGGCCACGGCCAGGATGCGATCGCCGCCGACCGCGCGGATCATGAACGTGTCCGTGCTGGTGTTTCCGTTGCCCTGGAGAGTAAGAACGCCATCCTGGAACGTCACGGAGGACATCAGACGACGGTCTTCGAGGATTTCCAGAGCTTTGTTTGAGGCAGTCCGGTTTTGGTTTCGTTTCATATGAACCGGATCGGAAAACGAAGCGGTTCACTAAGCTGTTGGTGAGATGAAAACGGCAGTTTTTGCGCGATTCATGACCGCACAACGGGCGTGAGCGATTCACATCCACCATCTTCACGCCCCATAATTTTGGGGGCTCCAAAACTGGCGAATTCAACGCGCACTTTCTCCCTTCGCAAAGCACCGTACCGCTAATCAACGATTGAAATCGCTCCCAGGCAAATGGAGCGGCGATCACATGAAGCTAGCTCCCCTCCACTGCGCTATTTATGTCACGGCCGCGTCGGGCAGGCGATGGGCTTAATTTGGTGCATCAGCGGCGGCGAAAAGAATTTTTCTCGTATTCTCGGACCTTCCCCGCATAAAAGGGCATTTGTGCACCACGGTAAATATAGCGGAATTGGCCCCAAACCTTTGACCTCGATTTCAGCAACGATCGGCCGGTTTCAAAAAAGAATCCGGGCAACGCGGTTTCACGTCGCCCGGACCTTTCCGCCCCTCCGGAGGCGATTACTTCTTCCCTCGGAAATCGCCCGGGGCCGGCAAGCCGCTGGCTATTTCAATGTGGGAAATTCTTCGTTAAACGGTAATCTCTCGTCACCAAGACGAAGGAATTCAAAATGGTCGAAATGCGGATCGAATATCAGGGCAACCTCCGATGCCAAGCCCGGCACGTGCAATCCGGCGTCACTCTTCTGACGGACGCCCCCAAGGACAACATGGGCAAAGGCGAATCGTTCTCTCCGACCGATCTGGTCGGCGCCGCGCTGGGGACCTGCATGCTCACGACCATGGGCATCCTTGCCGCCCGCATGAACGTCGACCTGGCCGGCGCCACCGTCATCGTTACCAAGGAGATGATCGCTGATCCCCTCCGACGGATCAGCCGCCTCACGACGACTCTCAACGTCCCGGGCAAGTTTACCGCCGAGCAAAAGCAGAAGCTCGAGAACGCGGCCAGAACCTGCCCCGTTCATAAAGCCTTGGTTCAGACCGTCGAAATGCCCATCACATTCAACTGGGCGTGACACGACTCGCATCATCGCTACAAGCCGGTGGGCAGGCTCGATCCGGCCACAAAACCATTGGCGATGACGGAATAGATTGAGCCCAACGTCACGTTTTCGTAAACGTCGCCCTGCGGCACGCCCATGGCCGCCCATTCGGCCGGCGTCAGATATCCGCTCCGCACGCCGCCATGCACGTTCACGTAGAAGTATCCGCCTTGAGTCCAGTTGGAGGTAACGGGCACGGCCCAGACGTTGTCCTTGATCTCGCTGAAGCTGCTCAGGTCATTGTTGTCCACTTGCACTAGGCCCTGACCGGCTCCCGTTTGATAGTGGGGATCGACGAACAAATTGTTGTCCATTACGATGTTCCTCGCCGAGCCGTTGGACTCGGTGAGAAATCCGCCCATCGCGACCGAATCGATCACCGTGTTGTGAATGAAGCTGGCGTTCTGCACCTGCCAGTTGATCTGCTGGCCAAGGCTGTTGGTGCTTATTTGCTGGGCGTTGATCAGGAAACCCGAGGTGCCGTCGGTGTAAACCACATTGTTCCTGGCCATCACGTCATGCGCGCCCGGCTGGAACACAATGACGATATTATGGGTGATGTTCGAGTCGAACACGCCGTATTGGAACGAATTGTTGGGCGACGCGTTGAGCGATCCGATCGGGCCCATGCCTATGGGGCCGCTGGTGACGTTGTTGGCATACACGTAAGCGTAAGTTCCCTCCTGCACGGCGACGGAGCCTTTGACGCCGTCGTTGGGGCCATAGCCAGCGACGTTGGCCAGGTTGTTGTCGGCGACCAGCACGCGGTCGGCGCCGGCGATGCGAATGAGGGATTCGCCCGTTGAGTTGGTGACGCTGTTGCCGACGATGGCGATGTCGTGCCCCTGCACCCACGCGAAGTAGGCGTTGAGGGCCGCCGGGTCGGGAACGCTGTTGTCCTGGACCAGAACATCCGACGGGACGCTGTTCATCATCACGCCGTCCTCGACGTTGAGGAACGTGTTGCCGCGGATGGTGATGTTGTCGCCGGTGGGGCCGACCGCCCAGGGCACGGACACGGTATCGCCGTTGTGCGTGTAGATGGTGTCGAACGTCAATCCTTGAACGACCAGATTTTGGGTGCCGGGTTGAACGCTGATGAGCGATCCGGTGGCATGCGGCCCGTTATACATGAGGATCGGCTGATGGCCCTGCCCGTACGATCCGACGGTGACATTATCCCACCCGAGAATATTGAGCCCGTAGCGGCTGTTGGTGGTGAAGGTGTCGCCGTCGTGGAAGAGCACTTGCATGTTGTCGCCCAGTAATTGCTGTGCGCGGGCGATGCTCCGAACGGCCTGATTCGCGGATGAGCCATTGTTGTTGTCGTTTCCGCTTGCCGACACGTAAATGATTGGGCGCGTGTCCTGTGCGACGGTGACTTGCGCCGTGGCCGTGGCGGTTGCCCCGCCCGGAGTGGTCAAGGTGAGCTTGACGGTATAGGTTCCGGGATGGTCGTACGCGTGCGCGGCGTTGAAGCCGACGATCTGGTTGTAAGCGGAGCCGGTATCGCCGAAATTCCATTGGATGATGTCGGAGATCGCCGTGCCGCCGCCGAAATTAGAATTCAGCGCTTGCACATGAACGGACTGGCCTGGAAGAAGATTCCGGCCGGCGGTGATGCTAATCACCGGATGAAGGCTTCCCTGCGGCGGAGGCGGAGTCACCAGAGGTGGAGTGACCGGCGGCGGTGGCTGAACCGGCGGTGGAGGCGGAACCGGGGGAGGGGTGGGCCGCGGAATGCCGGACTTGCGGGTACTTGATCCATTTGACTTGTTTCTGCACGAACCTGAAGCGCTCGAACTGGAACCATCTGAACCGGTTGAGGAGGAATTGCCTGAAGTCGATCCGCCGGATGAGGAAACACCAGGATTGGAGGAGCTGGGATCTGTAATGAGGCCGGTGGCGTTCCAGACATCGGCGCTGATTTTCACCAGGTCGATGAAGATGGAATCGCTTCCGCTCTTGCCGTCGACGCTGGCGGTGTGGCCGGCACTGATGTAATCGGCGCCGGCGCCGCCATGAATCGTGGTCGGGGTGGCAATGCTCGGGCTTTCGATGATCATGTTGCCCGAGTCGCCGCCATTGATGACAATGGAAGCAATGGTGGAAGCGTCGAAGGTCTGGGTGGTGCCGTTGACGGCGGCGATGATTGTGTTGTTCGCGCCGGCCAAAACGAAGAGCGTGTTGGACTGATTGGCGTCGCCTGTGAGGGTCAGGGTCTGGTCGGAGACGCCGATGGAGCTGAAAAGCGTGCGCGGCTCGAGCATTTGCAGACCGGCGAATTGACGGGCCGGCCGCGGCGCGGAGGGCGATTCGAGACGGGACAGAAAATCGCGCCAGCTCGCGGCGACGGAATCGACGGCTGCGGCAATTCGGCTCTGGACGGCCTCGGAGCCACTGAGCCAGAACTGGAGCATTTCCGCCGCATTGCAGTCGTGGATGGGGAATCGCGCGAGGAATCGCCGAGCCCCTTTGTGAGCCCTTCGCATCATGGATTGCGATGCGGAGGTCCAGAGCGAGGAAACAAGAACACACACCCGCCTTGAAAGTATCGGTTGCACTTCTTCTCCCAATCCAAAGGTCGTTTTGCGACTCAGAGGAGGGCTGCAGGACCAATCCATTGATCCGGCCCCAGTCGCATGGACTCTCAAATATGGAAGTGAGCGGATCGTCGCAAGGCGAAATAAACGGGAAAATGAAAAATTTTCCGTGTGTTTGATGCGGATTCAATTGTGGTGTGAATGGGATGAGCGCTGATCGCGGCGAATGCGGATCACGAGATAGGCGGCGAGCGCGACATTAATGACCAGG